>WAQG01000021.1 GCA_015520395.1 Candidatus Geoarchaeota archaeon | reverse complement strand
CCCTAAAACATTCATGGTTGTGGGGGGGTTTAGCCAGCTTAAATGAGGGGTGGAGCGTTAGGGACGGGCTTGTATCAGCGGTTTAAAAGTTCTGGAGGCTTGTTTCCTCTCTGAGCTCCCCTATTGTGGCCTCTCTTGACGCATAGGCGTTATGTGGGTGGATACTTTCCAGGCTTTCGACCTCCACCCTTATAAGGGTTTCCTCAGGGAAGCCCATTTTTACTAGTGTTTTGAATGTCTTGTCCAGAGCGTACCTTACTACGTCTTCAACGAACCTCGGCCTTCTCAGGGCTTTTTTCAAAAGCCTATGCTCGTCGGGCTTTTTCAAGAAGCTAACAACAGGGGCTGAAAATGAGTCCCTAGCCGCCTCCACAAGCCACTCTATCCTGGCGATCCTCTTGCCCGTCGTTTTCACGCATATCGTCAGCCTGGCCCTTTGGAGATGGGTTGGAGACTTCTCCGGAGGTATGCCTTCACGTTCGCTGAAGGTTATCTGGGCGCTTGGACAGGCCGTCACGCCTATAAGCGATACCGCGACGCTTCTGCGGCTGCGCCCGGATCTGTCCATAAGAACCGTTATCGCGACGTCGGCTGCCTCGGGGACGGGAGGGTTTATGAAGTCCTCCATGTAGTAGTACTTTGTCTGAAGCCTCACCTCAGCCCTCGTTGCATAGCCGTGTTTCTCTAGAAGCTTATGGGAGATGACCTCGAGGAACTCCTCCAGGCTGGCAGCCTCCCCCTTCCGGGCCTCCTCAATAGCCTCTATGAACGCTTCTATGTTTCTCGACATGTGTATGCCCCTCATGTTGTGGGGCAGGTCTATGTAGGCGTCCAGAACCACGTCGTAGCTGAGTGGCCCCTCGGGGCTCGCTATAAGTATCCTCCTGCTGACCTCCTTTACCCCAACCCTATCTATTTTTAGCGGGATCTCAGGGGGCACATCCTGGGCGTCCAAGCCCGACCCCCACCTACATTTGAGTGACGGCCCTGTAGACCAGCTCTCCCAGGTCGGTGATCTCCACATCCATCCTACCCAGCTTCTTAAGGCCCCTCTTAATCATCAGTATGCAGGCTGGACACTGCGTCACTATGACCCTGGCCCCCGTCTCTATCAGCTCCCTAACCCTCATCACCGCCACCTCATCGGCCAGCTCAGGGTAGGTCAGCTCTATACCGCCATCACCAACACACTTCGTGTTCAGCCCTGTGTGACGGGGCTCGATGAGCTCAACCCCCCTAATCCTGTAGAGCGCCTCCCTGGGCTCGTCCACTATGCCCAGGAACCTGGCGTAGTAGCAGGGGTCGTGGTAGGTAACCCTCAGCTTCCTCCCAAGCCTCAGCCCCCTCTCCCTCAGGGCCTCTGCCAAGACCTCAGCCAGCGTCTTAACCTCTATATCCCAGCCGTCGACAACCTTTGGGTACACCTTCTTAAGGGCGTAGGCGCAGAAGGGGGCGAGGACTATCATCCTCTTAACCCCAAGCTCCCTCAGCTTCTCCGCAACCCTGTTGGCGTGCTTGACGAAAGCGTCGTGGTAACCCAGGTTGTAGAGAACCTCGCCGCAGCACGGCTCCTCGGGCCCCAGGTATGCGAAGTTTATTCCAAGGGACTTCAGGGCAACCGCTATCCTCCTCACCCTCTCCCCACTCTTCTCCCCCGCAGGCAGGAACTTCATGAGCACCCGGTCGAAGCCAAGCCTGCCCAGCGCCGTTCCAAGCTTGGTGACCCTCTCAGCACCCAGCTTTATCACCGTGTCTAAGAGAGCCTCCATCCTTCCGAGTATAGGGTACATGCAGCCCACGTGGAGTATCGTCTCCCCCCTCCTGGGTATATCGAGGCCCTCAGCCCAGCTGCTCAGCTCCTTAGGGCTGGCGCCCAGGGGATTCCCCCTCTTATCCATCTGGCTCTTAACATATGGCACCTGTGGTGGTATCACAGGCTTCTTCACCACGGCTAGCTCACCATCCTCACAAGGGTGTCCCTAACGTGGGACATGAGCATGGGGACGTCTATCCCCGCCGGACAGGCGGTTATACACGCCTTACAGGTTATACAACTAAAAATAGACCTTATAAAGAGCTGGTCAACGCCGTCCAGCTCGCCGTTAAGAAAGGCCCTGGCGAGCCAGGCCCTCCCCCGAGGCCCCATCGTCTTCTCCCCGGTCAACAGGTATGTTGGGCACACCGACTCACAGAACCCGCACCATGTGCACATGTTGGCTACCCGCTGGGCCTCCTCCCTAAGGATAACCCTACTCAAGGTCTATCACCTTTCCGGGGTTGAGTATCCCCTTCGGGTCCAGAAGCCTCTTAACCGCCCTCATTATCTCTATCGGCCTGAGCGAGCCGAGGTGCTTGAACTCCTCGACCAGAAGCTCCTTCTTGACCAGCCCTATCCCGTGCTCAGCGCTTATCCCACCGTTGAGCCTCAGGGCCAGCCTGTGCATCTCCCTATGCATCTTGAGCATCTGATCCATCTCGTCGCTGTTATAGAGTATTAGTGGGTGGACGTTGCCATCCCCTATGTGGCCCCCCAGGTAGACGGGGAAGCCGTACTTCTCGGCCAGGCTGTAGATCCCCTCAAAAACCTCCATCAGCCGGGTCGGCGGCACGACGAGGTCCTCAACCATGACGTTCTCCCTGACCTTCCCCCTGAGGCTGAGGGATGCCGGGTACATCGCCCTCCTAAGCTCGTAGAGCTTCTCGATCTCCCTCGGGTCGGTGCTATACCTGATCTCAACCGCCCCCTCAGACCTAAATATAAGGACGACCTCGTCAAGCAGCCTCTCAAGAACCTCCCTAGGCCCGTCCACATCCACCAGGAGGACGAAGCCCGCCTCCTCCGGTATCTCGACACCGGCATACTCGGAAGCTATCCTCGCCAACTCGTTGTCCAGGAACTCCATCGTCAGGGGATTGGCCTCAACCCTCACCCGAAGAGCAGCCCTCACAAGATCCCGATAACTCTTAAAGAAGCCAACAATCCTCGCAATGGCCTCGGGCTTCCTCGTTATCTTCAGGGTCGCCTCAACGATGACGCCAAGGGTTCCCTCACTCCCTATGAAAAGGTTCATCAGCTCGTAGCCCTGTCTTCTCTTCAAAGTCATGCCGCCCAGCCTGATGACGGATCCGTCGGCCAGGACGACCTTCAGGCCCAGCACCCAGTTCTTCATGGGGCCATACCTGAAGCCCCTCATACCTCCAGCATTTGTCGCTATGGCGCCCCCCACGGTTGCGGACTTAACTGAAGCTGGGTCGACGGGGAAGAAGAAGCCGGTTCCTGCCAGCCTTTCGTTTATTTCGTTGAGCTTAACGCCAGCCTCAGCCTTCACATAGGCGTTCTCAAGGCTTATCTCGAGTATCCTCCTCATCCCACTCATGTCGAGAGCGATGCCTCCCTGGGGTATCGAGGCGCCCGTTAGGCTCGTGAGAGCCCCCTGGGTGTATACTGGCACTCCATATTCATTGCAGAGTTTCAGGGTTTCGGATACATCCCGAACGCTGGTCGGCTTGACGACGGCGTCCACCCTCCCCTTATAGATCCCGAAGAGAACGTCATGGTCGTGGAGGACAAGCTCGGTGGGGCTCGTCGAAACCTTCTCATCCCCAAGAACCGCCCTAAGCCTCCTTAAGAACTCCGGGGGCGTCCTAAAGGCCAAGTAACGCTCACCAAGGATATAGCGTCGGCCGGTTAAAATAAACTTATAATGAGCACTGGCTTTTCTTAACGGGTTCTCAGCGTGGAATTGTTAGTGGTGATGGTGCTCGTGGTGGTGTCTCCAGACCTCTGGCGGTGCTAGGTTGTAGAAGGCCCTCTCGACAACCTCTGTGAGGGCCGGGTGTATGTGCATGCCCCTGTAGATGGGCGTTGCAGTCCCATCATCGGTGTACATGAGGTTTACCACCTCCTGTATTAGTATCGATGCGTGGGGGCCTATTATGTGGGCTCCAAGTATCCTCATGGTATCCCTCTCGACTATCACCTTTACGAAGTAGTCCTTTACTGCCATTGCCTCGCCCTTAGCCGTGTCCTCATACCTGTAGTAGCCTACCAGTATGTCGTGCTTCTTTGCGGCTTCCTCCTCCCGCATTCCTACTGAGGCGACCTCCGGGTAAGTGAATATCGCGTGGGGAACGGCATGGTAGTCCATTTTGATTCTCCTACCGAGGAAGGCGTTGTAGAACACGATCCTTGACTCAAGGTTGGCGACGTGTTTGAACATGTATTTGCCGTTGGCGTCTCCGCAGGCCCATATGTTTGGCTTCGTCGTCTCAAGGTACTCGTTGGTTATGATCCAGCCCTTCTCATCGGTCTTGACGCCCGTCCGCTCGGGCTTTGTTATGTCGGAGTTGGATCTCCTGCCCGCTGCCACCAGTATCTCTTCGCCCCTAAACTCGACCGTCTCCCCGGTCTCCACATCCTCGGCGACCAGGATCTTCTGCCCATCCCTAACCCCGGCCTCCACAACCCTGTGGCTGGTGTGTATCTCCATGTACCTTGACAGCTCCCTCTCGAGAAGCAGCGAGATCTCCGGCTCCTCCATCGGAGCTATCCTTGGAAGCATCTCTATGATGGTCACCCTGGTTCCCATCATTGCCATGAAGAAGCCGAGCTCCAGGGCTACGTAGCCGCCGCCTATCACAAGGACGCTCCTGGGCAGCTTCTTCTGCATGAAGAAGGTATCGCTTGTGAGGTACCCGGCCTCCTCGAGGCCCCTTATCGGCGGTATGAGGGGCCTGGATCCCGTACAGAGGAGTATCTTGTCCCCCCTTATCACCTCGTCCCCCACCTTAACCGTGTAGTCGCCGACAAACTCGCCTATGGCCTTGTAGAGGTCTATGTTTGGGTGCCGCTTGAGGCTCTCCTCTATCACCCTGCTCTCCTCCATTATGCTATGCCGTGTTCTTTCAAGGATGTAGGCTGGGTCGACGCCCCGGATCTCAACGTCTATCCCGAATAAGTAGGCTCTCCTAATCTCGGCGAGAAGCTCGGCAGGGTAAAGGACCATCTTTGAGGGTATGCAACCCCTGGTAAGACATATCCCGCCCACCGGCCCATTCTCTATAACCGCAACCCTAACATGTGGATTCATTTCAAGAACCTCAGAGATGATGTTCATAGCTGAGCCGGTGCCAAATGCAATGACGTCATAGTGCCTCAATACTTACACCTTCTGAAAGGTATGAAGGGGGGTTTATATATTCCACCAAAGGTCGATCAACGCGTAGATTGTTAGCTGGACCTTGAACCGAGGCTCCGAAACTAGGTCGGTAGAAGCCCTTTACGCCAGCCTCTTCTCCAAATGAATGTATTCGGCCTCGATTCGGCCGCCGGTCTTCAGGTAGAGGATCGCGCCTGGCTCCAGGTGTTCTAGTGAGGCGACCGTATGAACCACGAGTCTCTCCACCCCCAGCTCCCTGAGCCTTCTTAGAACTTCAGCCATGAGGGCTCTTCCCACACCCCTGAACCTGTGGTCTGGATGTGTGAATGCTCCGAAGAAGTTCGCAGTCCGTCCCAGGGTGCGGAAGCCGGTTATCCCTACGGGCCTACCCCCAACCTTGGCAACTAGCCAGAACAGGCCTTTCGAGGACCTGAACCATTGTGCGGCCTTTCTTCTAAGGCTTTCAACGCCCCCATAGTCCTCGACCCACCAATCCCAGTATGGGGTTAGGGCCTTGAGGAAGGTCTCGACTATCTCTTCGATGTCACGCATCCTGAGAGGGGCGACCTCGACGTGGCTGGGCGGCGTGGGGATGCTGATCCTGCCGACCTCCCACACCATCCTCAATATACGCCTTGAAGGCTTGAACCCATGCCTCTTATAGGCCTCCACGTAGTATTTGATCGAGTGGGTTTGCGCCCTAACGAAGGATCCGCCCCTCTCCATAACCAGCCCCATGGCAGATCTTATTAGCGCATCCTCGACGCCCCTACCCCAGTGTTCCCTCCTCACAGCGAGATCCCGAAGCTCGTACCTCCCCCCACTTGGGAGGGGCCTCACCCATATCATTCCAGCAGGCTTATCATCGACCTTTGCTAGCAGGAGACCCTCGGGCATGAAGCTTGGGTGGTTCATGGCTTGTTCCAGATCCTCGATGCTTCTTCGCTCAAGACCCCCAAAGCAACCCTCTATGAGATGGTACCAAAGCCGTGGGTCTCTAAAGGCCTCGACCTTGAGCAACATTGATCAACCCTGTTTTGATTGGTGTTTACTTGAGGAGTTTTTCCGCCAGTATCTCCTCGTTATTGGGGGCCTTTACAAAGACAGCTACGCCTCTTCTAGCTAGGGCTTTGTGAGAAACGAGGAGCCATTCGCCAGCTTCAAGATCCGCAGTTCTATCCACTATCTCGGGGCTTACTCCAACTGCATTGGCCACGACACCTCTGTCGTAGGTTCTCGGAAGGACGTTAACAAAGTATGTGTGTATCTGTTGGAGGGCGTTTGTGTTTAGATGGGCGAGTCTTTGGGTTGCTATCCAGCAGTGAAGCCTATACTTCCTTCCCTGTCTAAGAAGCCTTTCAACCGATCTATTCGAGATGTCGGTGAGATCCTCTTTCCTAGCCCTATCCGGTATGAATTCCTGAGCTTCGTCTAAGACTACGAGAACCCTAGGCCCACCTATGGACCTCTTCCTGATCTTGAACATAGCCTCTATGAGTCTGCTAACAGTTATCCTGGCATCAACCGGGTCGGGGGTGTATATGATCACAAGCCTCCGCCCATCATCCTCCCTGAGAATGGCCTCAGCGATATCCTCAGGCGTGTCTACGCCTCTCCTCTCCCCGCCCTCCCCGAGCCTCAGGCACTCGAGGGCATATGTAACAGCCTCGATTAGCTTTTCCGGCGGGTATCGCTTCCCCTCCAGCTCGCCTTTAACCCCCTCAAGATACTCTATCAACTCCCTCCTTAGATCATCATTCATCTCCCTAATGAGAACCTCCATAGACACACCATGTTTTTCCAGGATGCCACCGATTTCCATTATGATCTGAGCAGCCTTGGCCCTGCTCTCCCCCAATATGTATGAGAGCACCTCCTTCAGCGAATATTCAGTGGGTTTTGGAGAAAGGTTCACGATATTCACTAAACCATCCTCAAGGAGGTTTCTTGCAAACGCCTTTAGCGGCTCAACCCCGCCTAAGAGCGGAATTAATGTTTCAGGTATGGCTTGTGAGGCTAGGAAGGCCTCGGCTGGATTTTCAGATGCGTTGAAATTCTCAGTCGTATATATGATGCCGATTTCGCTGATAAGGTCTGCTAGGTATATTGCATATTCTCCCGCAACATCTACAATAATCACCTTAAGATCCTTAAGCTCCTCTAGAAGCTTTCGAACCATGAATGCAGTTAAGTTAGACTTGCCCCCACCTGTAAAGCCGAAGACGCCAGCATGGTATTTGACGAGGGCTTCCATGTCGAGCGATACTTTGACATCAGCATCCTTAAGGGTGAATAGTGCAGTGCCCCTGGGTGCTGAGACCAGTCTAGTTACAGCCTCCTCTGAGAGTATGTAGGTCTCAGATCCTATGAGGGGGACTGCACCTGGCCTCCATTCATAACGATAATTCCCGTCCTCATCAACTACCACGTAACCAGTATAAACCGCACCAATTTCTATCCAGTTTTCGAGCCAGCCCTCCGGCGCGCCCCAGCTCTCATCTATACGCCTGAGGAAATCCACTCTGAGGGTTCTTGGAAGCCCGGTCTCCCTCGGCGCGCTCTCATAGTGGGTGGGCTTGACATAGGCCACCTCATAAACCATGTAAATATCGCCGCCGGATCCCCTCCTCTTAGAGACGAGGAAGGACTGCCTTTCAAGTGCTTCAAGAACCTTAAAATCGAAGTCGGCCTCAAATATGGCAACCTTGCTGGTTACCTGCAGCTCCTCCCTCCCAGCCCCCCTGTAGCTCCTGGTCTGGGTGCGGAACTCCCTGAGTCTACAGTTGAACCTGCCGTTAAGGTCGTGGGCGAACCTAGGTGGCCCCCCTCTCCCTGCCATGCTCAGCCAACCTCCTAATATCCCTAAACCTCCTAGATATGAAGAAAGCCTTATACTTTCTGGAGATCGGCATTATCTCGAGATCCGCCACACCCATTATGGAGCCCCTAGCCCTCCTGCTCAGGTGCTTCACATGCTTGTCGGCGAGGAAGAGGAGGTAGTTGTGCCCAAGGCTCTCAATGACATTGGGGTTGTGGGCGATCAGCAGGGCCCCGAGAACAGCATCTCCGACGAGGCTTGACCCCTTGCTATCTTCGGCGAAGGGCTTGATCAGGACTTCTCCCCGGAAGCGCTCAACCCTGACCTGCAGGTCCCTCAGGAATTCTGAGTCGAACTCGGGGTAGAAGGGCCTGTCGTAGGCGAAGACCGGGCTTCGGAGGGCCGGGTCGTTTGGAGCCGACCATAGCTGGAAATACCCCCTCACAAACCTCCTCTCCCTTATCACCGTCCCCCTAACCGCCCTGTATCCGCCATCCATCCAGCCTATCAGGGAGAACGCCGAGTCGAACTCTCTGGTTCTCCATGGCGTCCTAACCTCACTGCTAAATACCGAGCTCAGCAGGGTTAGAAACTTCCGATCACTTCCCAGGAGGAGGGGAGGCCCCACGTTCTGCACGTACGGTATGAATCCTCTGAGCAGCTCCGTTGACAAGGTGTCCTTAGCTATGCCGATTAGGAGCACCCTCCTGGAAACCGAGTCCTCGACAAGCCTGTTGAGGAGTATTAGGATGAGGGCGCTGAAGTCCTGCCTTGAAGCCCACCTAGACCCCAGCCTGAGCGTGTGTCCCTCTCCCGACCCCGAGAATACCCTCTCCGCAAAGCCCTTAACCAGCCCCCACGCCCGCCTCCAGTAATTCTTGACCGAGTTATCCACGAGGTACACGCCCCCGGCGTCGAAGTGGAGCAGGAGGGAGCCTGTTAGCCTCATGTGGAGATCCGAGAGTTTCCGAAGCCTTCTTAGAAGGTATCGGCAGTGGGTGGATCTGGGCTTCCTACCCCTATAGAAAACCTCTCTAAGCTCATCCTCGCTCACAGCCCTATCCTCAAAGAAGCGTCTAACCATCATTGAGGCGATCTCGCCATAGTCGAGGTAGTCTAGCTTCACGAGGGCGCCCAGCAGGAAATACGGGGTGTAGGGCGGCCTGGGCGGGATTATCTCGGATAGGGTCTTCAAAAACCCGGTTCTCGACTCTTCTGGGTCGGCCATCCCTGCGGCTATGTCGGGCGCCCTGCCCAGTCGGGCCGCCATAACAAGGTCTAAAAGCGTGAGTCTGCCCTGCCCCAGGTCAACCCCCTCAAACGACGTATAACCAGCCCTCATCATCTCACTTAGATCCCGGCTCGCAGGGCCCCTCGTCACGGTTAGGAGCCGGTCGAGGAAAACTATCCTGGCACCACCCTCGACTAACTGGTGGGCCAGGTAGAGCTCAGCAAACGTCATGAGTGAGAATGGGATTGCCGTAACCCCCCTCTCAAACTCCTGCTCCGTGGAGACGTTCACGCCCAGCGACGAGTCAACCTCGGCCAGGAGGTCGCTCCAGAGGGGTATGCTCGCCGAGACGAAGGCCCCAATATCAGGCTCAGGCCTCCCCACAGATACGTTGCGGTTATCGATGATTACGGTGTTTGTATACGCTATTGCGGACACGTGGAAGATCAGTATTTCAAGCCTCTCCTCAACGGCCATCGAACCGTCTATGCCGACCATCGGGTACTCGCCGTCGCCCCCAAGAAACCTGGCCAGCGCATCTAAGGCGCCCTCCTCGCTGGTCATCCTGAGGAGCCCCACAAGGTTGCCATACTCCTCCCGAACCCTCCTCACATCACCCTCAAACTCGGCCAAAAGCTCCCTCACATCCCTCCTAAGCCTTTCAAGCTCCCAGGCAGTAGCCATTACGCAACCCAATAATATATATGTGAGACAGGATAAATATCCAGCTCCCAAAACCTTCAACCAGGCCCGACAACCGTGCTGGCCACCGCCTGGACGTCTTCAGGCAGCTATATGGGTCTTATGGATCACAGATCCATAAAGCTTCTTTATCCTTCACCCACGCCTAATCGTTGAGATGAGTGGAGAGATGGCCGTTCTGAGGAAGGTTTTAGGCGAGTTGGGGGTATGGCTTAGCAACTCGGCAATAGCGTTGGGCATATCCCTGGCACTCCTCGAGGAGGCCGTCACGCTTTTCTACTCGGGTAGTTGGATGACCGGCATAGCGGTTGGCCTGTTCTCGTCGATATGGCTTGCAGCATCCCTCATCCTCCTCTACGGGGTTCTGAGGGTGTGTAGGAGGAACGACTGGCTCCCCATCATAGGTATCGTACTCCCGAGGAGGGTGAGGAACCGTGTCATAACGGCCGACGATGCAGTTGCCATCATAAAGGATACGATTTCACTCTACAGAGGCCACCGCCACTATGTGGTTTTGGTAGGGATACTCGGGCTGGCTGCAGGTTTAGGAATCCTCATACTATCACTGCATGGATATCTCCTAGAGGTTTTCGGCCTAGGCGAATTTCTCTACAGGTTTCTAGTAGGCCTCATAATATTCTTCTATGCCGCCCTCATCCTATACCTTGAGAGGAGGCTTATGGCCAGGAAGCTGGCCAGGGTTTCATCCTTTGAGAGGGATCTGATGAGGTTTTTAGAGTGAGATGGGATGGTGAAGAGGACGCTCTACGAGATAGCCTGGGAGATCCTCACCTACTGCAGGGAGCCCCGGAGACTCACCCACATAATGCTCCACTGCAACCTAAGCACCAAGGCGGCCAAGAGGTACCTAGACCTTCTCACCTCGAAGGGCCTGTTGGAAAAGCGGAGCGAATACTACCTCACCACTAGGAAGGGCTTAGAATACATAATGCTCTTCAACAGGCTGTATAAAGCCCTCTTCGAACAACCGTCATAAGGAAATCAGGCCTACCCCAACTCGGGGATAGGCTTAGCAGGTCTCCATATGGCTGTTCGGTGATCTACGGATTGAGGGGTTAGGTCCGGCCTCTACCTGGAACTTGCGGGGTGAAGGTTTTAGTAGAGGTTTGGGGTAAAGAGTTGTTGAGGGGGATGGGTGGTAGGAAGGAGGATATCGAGCTGCTTAAGAAATGGGTTTCAAAACAGATTCCTCGGAGAAGGCTAGGGTATATGAGGAAAAAACTAGTTGTTGAGTAGGGATGGCGTGTAGGATCAGGGTTAAGGTGGACGTTGGTGAGAAGTCGGTTGTGGCTGTGGCTTTAGTGAATAGTGGGTTTGAGGCTGATGGCCCTGACATCGTCATCCCCATCGAGCTTGCCAGGGAGCTTGGTCTATGGCCGCCCAGAGGATCCCTAACAGCCCTGCTCGACACGGGCGGTGGTGAGGTGGCCACGCCCTACTACCCTTCAGCCGGAACGCTGAGGATACTCCTGGAGGATAGGGAGACAAAGCCGATCACGGTCAACCTGATAGTGAATCCCCACGTCGATGAGGTTCTGTTAAGCGACTATGTGGCTGGAGAGCTCGGAATAATGCTCCTAGACATCAGGGATGGCCTATGGAGGCTGAGGGATGATCACCCTGGGAAAACCAGGAGAAGTGTCGCTAGGGGTGTGGCTTGAGGCTGGATTGGCAGGTTTTAGTTAATTAAGTGGTTTACAAAATTTTTAATTGGTGTCAGGCTTTGCACGCTGTATTCTCGGGGGCGTGTCCAAACTGCGGCGGCGATATCGATGACGAGCGTCTCCTCCTCGGCGTGCCCTGCAGGGCCTGCCTAGATGTTGATATTGATTCCCTGAGAAGGCTGCGGGAGGAGTTGGGCGACCAGCTAGGGTTTAGGAAGGCTGTGCTTAGGATGCTTAGGGAGAGGGGTAGGGATAAAAGGTATCGCTCGGTTATCCGCCTTGATTCGAAGCTTGAACGGTTTGAGAGGTTCTTTAATAGGGCTACGGGCTTTAGGCTTTGGAGTGCTCAGAGGAGCTGGGCTAGGAGGGTTCTGCTTGGGAGGAGCTTTACGATCATCGCCCCCACAGGTGTCGGGAAGACACTGTTTGGCAGCGTGATGGCTCTCTACGTGTCCAGGACTGGGCGGAAGAAGTCCTACATAGTCCTTCCAACGACGCTCCTGGTTAAGCAGGTGTCCGAGCGGCTGGAGAGGTTCATAGAGAGGGTTGGGCGTAAAATCAGGCTTGCATACTACCATACCCTCATGCCCCCATCGGCTAGGAGGGCCCAGATGGAGGCTATAAAGGGCGGGGAGTTCGACATCCTAGTCACAACCTCACAGTTCCTAGCCCGAAACTTCGAGGCTTTGAAAAACTTCCGTTTCAGCTTCATCTTCGTCGACGATGTTGACGCCCTGCTGAAGGCCTCGAAGAACATAGACAGGGTGTTGATGTTGGTGGGCTTTAATGAAGAAGCCATAGAAACGGCCTATGAGATCGTCAAGGTTAAGGTCAGGCTCGCCTACCTCCAACCATACCGCGGCGCCGCCGAGGAGGTCAGAGAGCTCAGGCTGAAGCTTAGGGAGTTGGAGAGGTCTTTGAGGAAGCTTAAGCGCGGCCTAAAACATGGGCAGCTGATAATATCCAGCGCTACCGGTAGGCCCAGGGGCCTGAGGGTCAAGGTCTTCAGGGAGCTCCTTGGATTCGAGGTTGGGTCGACCTCGGAGCTCCTTAGGAATGTCGTGGACGTCTATGTTACGGAGATCGACGAGCCAGTGAGGGAGGTCGTGAGGCTCGTTAAGAGGCTAGGGCCAGGCGGCCTCATCTTCGTCCCACTGGACAAGGGATCCGAGTTTGCGAAGAAGATTGTGGAGGCCCTCGTTAACTCTGGTGTGAAGGCCGTCCAGGTTAGGGCTGGTGTGCGGAGGGATGTTCTGGACAGGTTTTCGGAGGGGGAGATAGATGTCCTGGTGGGGGTCGCAACATATTATGGCCTTATAGTTAGGGGGATCGACCTGCCCCACAGGATAAGGTACGCCGTGTTTGCCGGCGTGCCCAAGTTCCGCTTCGACCTGGAGCTGAAGGATGTCCATCCCGTCAGGGCGGCGCAGCTCATGGCGACGCTCCTGGAGTACCTGGACGAGGCTGAGAGGGAGAAGGGGGAGAGGCTGCTTGTAAAGATGAGGAACTATATAAACAGGCTACCCACCCAGGCGCTGAGGGAGATACACAAGGCTATGCTTGGGGAGATCGAGGCGCCCCCACATCTCTCGGCAGCCCTGAGAACCTTCCTTGACGCCGTTAACCTGCTTAGAAGCGCCCTTTCAAGGGAGGAGGTTCTGAGCAGGATCTCGGAGAGCAGGTACATATCCCTTAGGCGGGTGGACGGCGAGCTCAAGCTGATAGTTCCCGACACGATGACCTACATCCAGGCCTCGGGAAGGACGTCGAGGCTCTTTGCAGGCGGCATCTCGAAGGGCCTCTCCATAGTCCTCGTCGACGACGAGAAGGTCTTTGCAGGCCTAGCTAGGCAGCTTGAGTGGTTCATCGGCGAGTATACCTGGGTTGGCATAGATGAGGCCGACCTCGATAGGATACTGGAGGAGGTTGACAGGGATAGGGAGCTGATAAGGGCCCTGATGAGGGGTGAGATGAGGGCTGAGCTTCGGGATCCCGTGAAGAGCGCCCTCCTGATAGTGGAGTCTCCCAACAAGGCTAGGACGATAGCCGGGTTCTTCGGCAGGCCCTCCAGGAGGAGGCTGGGGAGGCTCACCGCCTATGAGGTGAGCACGGGAGAATACCTCCTAACCGTGATAGCCAGCGGTGGCCACGTATACGACCTCTCCGTAACAAGGGGATTCCATGGCGTAGAGCTGAGGGACGGCGGCTTCATCCCCATATACACCACGATCAAACGGTGTCTGAGGTGTGGGGAGCAGTTCGTTGAGTTCGACGCCTGCCCGAGGTGTGGGTCAAGGAGAATTAGGGACTCGATCGAAGTGATTAGGTCTCTAAGGCAGCTGGCATCGGAGGTGGACCTGGTGATGATCGGGACGGATCCAGATGTGGAGGGGGAGAAGATCGGATGGGACCTCGCCGTCTCCCTTGCACCTTACTCTAAGAAGCTCGTCAGGATAGAGTTCCACGAGGTAACTAAGCCCGCCCTCCAGAAGGCGTTGGGGGAGTTTAGGGATGTGGATATGAGGCTGGTAGAGGCCCAGATAGTCAGGAGGATAGAGGATCGCTGGATAGGCTTCGAGCTTAGCAGGCGCCTCTGGGAAAGATTCAATAATCGGCGCCTCTCAGCTGGCAGGGTTCAGACGCCCGTCCTGGGCTGGGTGATACAGCGCCACAGCGAGTCCGAGAAGAGCAGGCGGGATGTCGTTAGAATGAAGCTCGCCAACGGCCTCATCACCTACATAGAGTTGACTAGCCCCGTGAAGTCGCCGGGCGAGCTGAAACATGTTGTGATCAAGAATCTTAAGGAGAAGGTAGTCGAACTTAGGCCCCCACCCCCATACACCACAGACTCGATGCTCAGGGATGCCTCAGCGATCCACGGGTTTGGGGCCAGCGAGGCCATGAGGCTCGCCCAGGATCTGTTCGAGCTAGGCCTAATAACATACCATAGGACCGATTCCACAAGGGTTTCCGCCACAGGGATAGCCCTGGCCAGGGAGTACATAACTGAGCATTTTGGCGAGGAGTACTATAGGGGGAGGAGCTGGGGTGAGGGTGGGGCCCACGAATGTATAAGGCCTACGAAGCCCATCGACGCCCTTAGGCTGAGGCAGCTGATCTCGATGGGCGCCATAAGGACGGTGAAGCCCCTGACACAGAGGCACTATAATCTCTACGACATGATTTTCAGGAGGTTCATGGCCAGCCAGATGGTGCCAGCACTCGTCAAGATCCAGAGTTATACTGTCAGCGCCGACTTCGGGTCGGCTTCGGTGGAAGTGCCGGTAGAGGTGGTTAAGCCGGGTTACACCGTTATTCAGCCTTTAAGGACCTACGGGGCTGTCGGGGAGGGGCCGATCAAAGTCCTGGAAGCTGAGCTGCTGAGGGCCCTGCCAAAGATTTACCCATACACCCAAGGGGAGGTTATTCAGTTGATGAGGGACAGGGGGATAGGGAGGCCATCAACCTACGCCAAGATAGTTAGCAAGCTCATTGAGAGAAGATATATTAAGGGTAGGCGGAGGCTCATTCCAACACAGATCGGCATAATGGTCTACAAGTACCTAATAGAGCACTACGAGGAGTTCGTTTCGGAGGAAAGGACGAGACTGCTTGAAAGAAAGATGTATGAAGTTGAGGTTGGGAGGGCGAGTTACATAGAGCTTATAAATGAACTGTATAATGAGATAAAATCTATCGAATAATATTTTATTTAATTTATGTAAATACTTGTGGTTGTGATAAGATTATATGATGCTGTCGAGCAAACTTTGACATTTATGATCATGGCATTTGCATTGAACGAAATCTCTATATACCCTATCTCGTTTAAGATAGATTGATGATAACGGTCCAGAGCGTTGAGATGGAGTTACCGGGCATATATGTTAAGGATGTATACAATGCCCTCTTTGAGTTGGATGAAGTTTTCCGCGGAGTTGATCTATTCTCAAAAATAGAGAAAAAAGAGGAGGGACAATATACTGTAGAGATACTGGTTCGACGGTTCGGGTTAAGGAAGGTAATTAAGTTCGAGATAGTCGTGATGGGCATACCCTTCTGGCAGGTCGCCTACCTAACCATAGGCTCTATAGATGCAATTATAACTATCAGGCTCCAGAATACGGGGACGGGCACAAGAATTTCCGTGGAATCTAACATAAGGAATGAGGGCTTGGGACGGAAAATGGCGGCAAAGCTGGCTGATGACATGGTTACATCGGTTAAGACCTACCTAGAGAATAGGTTTATGATCAAGAGGGTTGTTCCGGTCAAATCCCTCATAGAACACCTGGTTGCTGATGTGATCAACGACAAGAGCAGGATGTTTGCTGATATTACTAGTAGCGCCAGGTTAATGATGAGCATGAACCTGATAAATGAGCGGAGGGTCTGGATCAACCAGGGAGATCTCCTTCCCACGGTGCTTAAATTTACTGATGAGCTAAATGGGGAGGCACGTGGAAGTTACATATTCATGGTGATCAGTTTTGCTGACGGCCCTAGGTTTAAGTTCCTTCTTAAGAATGGGAAGATAGAGGCTGCTGCTTGCGAGGAGGGTGAGAAGCTGTCTCTAGGCCTAAGCGCCTTGGAGGAGGCTGCCAGGGCTAACGGTGAAGCTGTAATACTACAATACAGATCGATAACCTTCTCCCCCCTTAAACCCGTCATTCTCTAGCACTTATACGCACGTATTTTGATAGCGTTGCCGCCAGTGGAGCCCCTATAACTACTATGCTTATGAAGGATCCAAGCCCGACTCCTGCATATGCTGCTTCCAATGGGACGTTGAATAGCACGGATAAGTAGCTTCCTACAATGACCGTTACCACAATCGCTTCAAGTATGCTGCCAAGTAGTATACGTAATACGCCGTTTCTTCCCACTTTGTAGGCCAGGTAGGTTGATATCAGGTTGGTAAGGCTTCCTAAGAGGACGTCTAGCATGGGCTGTGGAACTGGGCTATAGAGGTTGGCTATTGCACAACCTATCGTGAGGCCTGCTATCGCCGTCCATCCATAGACCATGCTTAGGGGCAGGAGGGCGTCAGCAATTCTTACCTGGATGTAGTAGAAGCTTAGGGAGTGGAAGGCCAGCACTAGGACTATGTAGGTAACTGCGAACATCGCAGTCTCGGCTATTAAAAGGCTCTTCCTACTCATACCACTCATACCTCTCTGTAGCGTGGTGGAATATATTGTTTAGGTGGTTAAGGCATAGAAATATATTACCCCTAACAGGTTATTACCTGCGATGCTGATTGGAACATCTGAGAAGAGCTCCAGGCTTGTTGTGAGGTGTGTAAAGGGGGATAGGATAAAGGCCGACACGCTGGTTATAGGGTTTCCCGGCATAGGTTACGTGGGCAAGATAGCCGTCGATTATCTCATAGAGGCACTTGGCGCAAGGCCTATATGCGACGTGTATTTCGGCGGGTTTCCAGCCGAGGTCGAAGTAGGGCCTAATGGAACCGTAGAGCTTGTCAAAGGGACATTTTACTACTGGTCCTCTGGGAGGGGGAGAGGGATGAGAAGGCTCCTGATCTTCACGGCCCCCCACCAGCCTCAAACCCCCGAAAGTAGCTTCGCTCTTGGTAGGTTTATTGTGGAGTTTGCGAAGGACAAGGGTGTAAGGCAGATCTATACCCTCGCTGCCTATGCTTCGGCGCAGCGGATGGGCAAGCCCAGAACCTATGCCGCTGCCACAGACCCTGAAACCTCCAGGCTGCTATCAGAGCATGGGATAATAATCATGACGGACGGCACAATAAAAGGCTTAAATGGAACTATAATAGGGCTTGCCAAGCTGGAAAACCTCAGGGGAGCATGCATAATGGGGGAGACTATAGTCATGGTGGGCTACGACTTTAACGCCGCCAAGGCCGCCCTAGACTCACTACTAAGGATTCTGGGAATAAAGATTGACACAAAGCCCTTGGAAGAGCAGGGAAGGAGGTTTATGCAGGCGATGATAGCCAGGGAGAGGGAGCTAATGGAAGCTATGAAGCAGGAAGAGGAGAAGGAGCCCCCGTCATATATAGGGTAGGCAATGGCTAGAAAAAGGAAATGATGGTTTATAGCAGCTCCTTAGGTATTCCAGCGATGTTGGCCTTAATTGCCTCGATGCTCTTTGCGAAGAGCTGTTTCTCCTCCTCGTTTAAGGGTAGCTCGTATATCTTCTCAACGCCAGACTTGCCGAGCAGCACGGGGACGGAGGCGGTTATGTCGCTATATCCATACTCGCCCATCAGATAGACGCTGGCCAGGAATATCCTCTTTAGATCCTTCTTTATGGCTTCGACCATTAGTGAGAGCCCTGCGCCCGGAGCATAGTTGCTGCTGTAGCCCCTCAGCTTGGTTATCGTCGCCCCTGCGGCTATCGTCTCTTTAACCACCTCCTCGATCTCCTCCTTGGAGAGCAGCTCGGTCAGCGGTTTCCCGTATATCGTTGTGAGCCTTGGAACTGGGAACATGCTCCTGCCATGCTGCCCTATTACAACCGGGTTTATGTCGGCTGGGCTTATCCCTAGCTTCTTTGCGGCGTAATACCTCAGCCTACCAGAGTCGAGAACACCACTGAACCCTATCACCCTCTCCCTCGGGAAGCCCAGCTTCTTGTACATCAGGTAGAGCATTGGGTCGAGTGGGTTGGTTGTCATGAGGACTATGGCATCTGGAGTATACTTCTTTATCTTCTCAGCCACGTCAACAACAATTTTAGCGTTTACGCCCACCAGCTCCTCCCTAGTCATGCCGGGCTTTCTAGGGACGCCAGCAGTCACGACTACGAGGTCGCTTCCTGCCATCTCCTCGTAGTTCTCGGTACCCCTTATGTCGATGCTTAACCCTAGGATGCTTGCGGCGTGGGCGAGGTCGAGGGCCTCTCCCGCCGCCTTATTTGGAATTATGTCGATAAGGAGTATGTCATCGAGCTCCTTAAGGGCTATATAAGCTGCGGCAGCCGTGCCGACCCTACCGGCACCAACAATAGTTATCAACGGAGACCACCAATATTATTTTGTGAAACACCTAGAAATAAATGTGATTTCCCATCATATATGAACAGATAAATACTTGAGTGCCCAAGATACATACTAATAGCTACATCAAAACGGTAGATCGCCCCCCTTTCAGACGGCTATTCCAACACTTCGAAGGGCCCCGTCTTAACCCCACTTCTCACCTTAGCCCCAGGCTTCAAGACGTTGTAGGGCCCAAGCCTCACCTTATGGCCTATCACTGCCCCTATCTTCTCCGGTATCCTACCTATCAGGTCAGCGTACCTCTTTGTCAGCTCCTCGCCATAGAGCATCGTGGAGATGGTGCCCGGCCCTATTACGCTCTCCCTTCCAACAACCGAGTAGCCTATCAGACTCCCCCTACTCACGACGCTTCTGGGTTGAAGCACTGTGTGCACAAGCTCACTGTATGCCCCAACAACGCAGCCCTCCTCCACCGAGGTGTAGTTCCTGACTAGCGTGTTTGTGCCTATATAGCTGTTTCTGCCTATGTAGACCGGCCCCCTGACTATAGCTTCATGCTCTATTTTAGCGCCGCTATCTATGTAAACCGGCCCCTCAACCAGAGCCTTAGGGGATATTTCTGCATCCTCACTAATCCACATGGACTTAAGTTCGGACAGCATGTTTCTTACCGCCTTAAGGAGGTCCCAGGGATAATCCACATTCACCCACCACCCCGTCCAGAGAGCGCCGCTCAGGCCATGCTGGGCCACCTTGTTAAAGGCCTCAACAAGCCCGAGCCCCTTCTTAACCAGCTTTATGAACCTCCCTGGGAGGACGTAGAAGCCCCCCATCACATATTCGACCTCAGGCCTCTCCTCGCCGGGCTCTATAACCCTTCTTATGTAACCTCTCTCATCAAGGCTTGGCACACCGTAGGTTCTGGGGTGGCGTTCAGGTACCATCAGCGCCGCCCCCTCAGCCCCCGTATTGATGTAGGCATCTAACACCAGCCTGTAGGCATCTGGGGGAGCTACGATGTCGCCATAGGCCATAAGCAACTGCGGCTCATCCTCAAAAAACTTTGTTGCACTTTTAACGGCCTGAGTAATCCCACGGCCTGTCTGTTCAACAAAGGCTATGTTAAGGTCGTCGATGCCTGAAAGCTCCTTTTCGAAGAGTTCCTGTTTGTTCACCACCACTACTGCATCCCTCACCCCAATGTTCCTCAGGTTTTCTAGGACGTATCTGACTACTGGCTTCCCCAGTATCCTTAGGAGGGTCTTGGGGTAGCCCTCCGACAGGGGCCTCATTTCAACCCCCTCGCCTGCCGCCAGGACAAGCGCCCTAAACCTTCCAGGCTTCATGGCATCTCACCTCCCTATTCAACGGTAACCGTCTTGGCGAGGTTCCTGGGCTTGTCGGGATCCAGCCCCCTCTCGACTGAGGCGTAGTAAGCTATCAGCTGGAGAGGAACCACATAAACGATCGAGGCGGCGTAAGGCGTCAGGTAAGGCATCTTGAGGGGATAGTCCAGCTTCTCTATAAGCTTCGATGAGTCCTCAGGGACAAGGCCGATCGTGTAGGCCCCACGCGCCTTCATCTCCATCACGTTTCCAAGTATGGCCTCCATATACTCGTCCCTAAACGCCAGAAACATTGTTGGGAACCCTCTTTCGATCAAGGCTATTGGGCCATGCTTGCTCTCGCCGGCCGGATAGGCCTCAGCATGTATGTAAGATATCTCCTTCAACTTGAGGGCCCCCTCCATAGCCACAGGCACCCCCACGCCTCTGCTCAGATAGTACATGCTTGTGATGGGCTTGAGGCGCCTCCCCAACTCCTTACAATGCCCCTCATACCTCCTAATAACGCTTGAAACCACCTTCGGGACCATAGTGAGTTCCCTATGCAGGTCAAGGTATTCGCTCTTGGTTAGGCGCCCGGTCTTGAGGCCAAGCCTATAGGAAAGTTCCAGTAAGACGGCCACCTGTGTTGTGAAGGTCTTGGTCGCTGCGACGCCTATCTCGGGGCCAGCCTTGGTGTATATGGGCAGGTCAGAGTCCCTTGGAATAGCGCTGTCAACGACGTTTGAGACGGCTATAACCCTAGCTCCTCTCCCCTTAAACTTCCTGACAGCCATCAGCGTATCTATTGTCTCGCCTGATTGGGAAACTGCTATAAGAAGATCGTTTTCGTCGATCGCGTTGAGGTATTTGGTGTACTCTGAGGCTATAAACGGGTGGGCAAGCCTTCCAGCAAGTTTTGCCAGGGCGTACTCTCCCACAAGGGCCGCGTGGTACGAGGTGCCGCAGGCCGCTATGAAAACATTGTTCGCCTCCATGATCATCTCAGCGGCCTTATCCAGGGACTCGTCAAAGCCATTGATTGTCGTTCTTAGAGCCATTGGTTGCTCATGGATTTCCTTAAGCATAAAGTGGGGGTATCCTCCCTTCATAGCCATCGAGGGGGTCCAGTCAATTATCCTGATTCTCCTTGACACGTCTACGACCCCCCTCTCGACATGCTCGACATAGACGGTCTTCTGAGACACGTAGCCGAGTTCACCGTCCTTCAGGACGAGCACGCGGTTCGTATGTTTTAGGAAGGCTGGTATGTCGCTGGCGATGAAGTTCACGCCCTCACCAACACCTATTATAAGGGGGGAGACGTATCTAGCAAAGAATATTTTGTTGGGCTCGTCTAGGTCCAGAACAAGTATAGCAAATGTGCCCCTCAAAGTCTTGACAGTCCTTCTAAGAGCATCGAGGGTAGTCATCCCCCTCGACTTAAGCTCCTCGATCAGGTGGGGGATCACCTCGGTATCAGTCTCGCTGCGAAATATGTGTCCCTTTTTGATAAGCCACTCCTTGAGCTCCAAGTAGTTCTGCACAATACCATTGTGGGCAACGACTATCCTTCCTGTACAGTCGGAGTGTGGATGGGCGTTTATGTCGTTTGGGCTTCCATGAGTAGCCCACCTGGTATGCCCCATCCCAACAAAGCCGTCTACGCCTTCAAAGTTCAGCTTGCCAGCAACGTCGTCAAGCTTGCCAGCAGCCTTTCTCAGAATAAGAGATTCGCCTATAACAGCGTAGCCAACGCTATCATAACCCCTATATTCCAACTGTTTAAGGGCCTCCTTAATAATGGATCCAAGAGGCTTAGAGAAGGCGCCTCTGCCACATGCAACCCCGATAATCCCACACATACCCTACTCCTCTATAACTGCTACTAGAGAATATAAAAATTGATTGGTTCACCCATCGTTGCCCTATTATAAACAGACCTTGAACTATTTTTTCACAGCCCTCTTAAAGCTCGTCCCACATCGGGGACACTTGAACTGCCCAATTATTATGGGCTTTCTCCCCCTCGGAGCCAAGGGCCATGTCTTGATAGGCTCCTTTACATCGTAACCACACTTAGGACACTCAACCACGATAAATCACCATCACAGGATTCTGAGCAAACATAATAAAAGTGTTACGGACGCTAAGGGGAAATAAATCAGATGTGGGCCGCGAATTGCTAATAGGCGTAAAGCTTGACGCCCCTCTCTTTTATAGCCGCGTGGGCTGCCGCGAGCCTTGCAACAGGGATCCTGAAGGGCGACGCGCTTACGTAGTTAAGACCGACCTTGTGGCAGAACTCTATGCTCCTTGGCTCCCCGCCGTGCTCCCCACATATCCCTATCTCCAGGTCGGGTCTCGTGCTTCTGCCAAGCTTCACCGCAATCTCTATAAGCTTGCCAACCCCCTCTACGTCAAGCACGTGGAATGGGTCTTCGTCGAGTATTCCCAGCTCGAGGTACTTCGGCATGAACTTGTTCTCCACATCGTCCCTACTGAAGGTGAACGTGCCTTGAGTCAGGTCGTTTGTCCCGAAGCTGAAGAACTCGGCGTACCTCGCTATCTTGTCGGCCGTTAGACAGGCTCTCACGACCTCTATCATCGTCCCGTACTGGAAGGGTATCTTTACGCCTAGCCTCCCCTGAACCTCCTTTGCAACAGGATCGACCACATTCTCCTTGATGTATTTCAGCTCTCGGGCCTCGGCCACCTGGGGCACCATTATCTTCACAAGTATCTTCTTGCCCTTAAGCAACAGCTCTCCAGCCGCCTCAAGTATCGCCCTGACTTGCGCCGCGTAAATCTCAGGATAGGTTATCCCAACTCTGACGCCCCTGTGCCCCATCATGGGGTTGGCCTCCCTTAGAACCCTAACCCTTCTAAGGAGCTCCTCCTTTTCCTTAACCTCCTCTAAACGCCCCGTAGCCTTCAGCTCGCTGATCTCGACTAGCAGCTCCTCAACGCTTGGGAGGAACTCGTGGAGGGGTGGGTCGAACAGCCTGACTATGACTGGGAGCCCCTCCATTATCGAGAAGATCTCCAGGAAGTCCGACTTCAGCATGGGCTCCAGCTTCTCAAGCAGCTTCTCCCTCTCCTCCCTCGTCTCAGCGAGGATTATCTTCCTAAATATCTCGAGCCTCTCCGGCTTCCTGAACATCCTCTCCGTCCTCAGAAGCCCTATCCCCTCGGCTCCGAACTGCCTCGCTATCTTCGCATCCTCTGGAACATCCGCGTTTGCCCACACCCCAAGCCTCCTGACCTCATCCGCCCACCTTAGCAGCTCGTGGAACTCTGGGATGGGCTCAGGCTTTATCGTTGGAATCTTCCCCACATAGACGGCCCCTGAGAAGCCATCGATCGTTACCCACCCACCCTCCTTAACAACTATATCGGTGCCCTCAACCGTGAACAATCCTTTTTCATAGTCTATCTTGAGCGCCTCACAGCCCACGACACAGGGCCTGCCGATAGCCCTTGCAACGACGGCAGCGTGGCTGGTCATCCCGCCCCTACTGGTCAGAATCCCAACCGACGCATACATCCCATGAACATCGTCGGGCTTCGTTTCCTCCCTAACAAGTATAACCGGCTCGCCCCTCTCAGCCCACTCAACAGCCCTATCAGCATCGAACACGACGCGTCCACTGACTGCCCCGGGGGACGAGGCAAGGCCATGTGCCACGGGCCTGGCCTTAGCCTTCGGATCTATCCTCGGGTAGAGCATCTGCTCTATGTGGATGGGCTTAACCCTGAGCAGCGCCTCCTCCTTGGTGAGAAGCCCCTCCCTGACCATGTCAACGGAGGTTTTCACCATCGCTATGGGCCCAAGCTTTCCGTTTCTGGTCTGGAGGAACCAGAGCTTCCCCCTCTCGATCGTGAACTCTATGTCCTGAACCTCCTTCTTAAACCTCTCAAGCTTCTTACCACCCTCATACAGCTGTTTGTATACCTCCGGCATAGTCTTCGCCAGCTCCTCTATCGGCCTCGGGGTCCTTATGCCCGCGACCACATCCTCCCCCTGAGCCATAGGAAGATACTCGCCGTAGAGCTTGTCCTCACCGGTTGCGGGGTCCCTCGTAAACACCACGCCCGTCGCAGAGTCCTCACCGACATTCCCGAAGACCATAGTCACTATGTTCACCGCCGTTCCGTCGGCTATGTCGGGCGTTATGTTGTGGGCCTTCCTATAGAAAACAGCCCTCGGATTATTCCAAGACTCGAAGACAGCGCCTATAGCCAGCTCCAGCTGCTCCCAGGGATCCTCCACAAGCCTCCCATACTCCCTCCTTATAATCTCCTTAAACCTCTCGACAACCTCCTTAAACGCCTCCGCCGTCAACTCAGCGTCCGTCTCAGCGCCATACTTCCTCTTAACCTCCTCAAATGCTTCATCAAACAGCTTCTCGTCGATCTTAAGGACGATCTTGCCGAACATCTGCAGGAACCTCCTATAGGCATCGTACGCAGCCCTCTCGCTGCGAAGCTGCTTTGCAAGCCCCTTGACAATCACGTCGTTGATGCCCAGGTTCAGAACGGTGTCCATCATTCCCGGCATGGATACGGGGGCGCCTGACCTGACGGATACGAGGAGCGGGTTCTCGGGACTCCCAAACTTCCTCCCAACCTTCGACTCGATCCACTTCATGCCCTCCCTAACCTGCTCCATAAGGCCCTCCGGAAGCTTCTTCCCCCCGCGATAATACTCCCTGCAAGCCTCGGTCGTTATTATGACCCCTGGGGGCACTGGGAGGCCGAGCTGAGTCATCATGGCAAGTCCTGCCCCCTTGCCTCCGAACAGCTTAGTGTTCTTGAAGTCGGCCTCCTCGAACGTGTACACCCACTTCTTCAAAGTGAACACCAAGACAACATGATACTCGTGAATATAAACATTACAATTAGTACATACCTAAACTTTGCATGACTGTGTAAATAACCATAGCAATAAAACCCCCAATATGACGTCTGCAAGGCAATAAAAGCTTATAACCAAAGCCAAAATTAATTTCTGGTGGTGGCCCGGGTGAGGTAGTCTGGTTAGCCTGGAGGCCTGTGGAGCCTCTAGCCCCGGTTCAAATCCGGGCCCGGGCCCCACACCCATTTCAGGGCAGGCCATCCTTATTTAGGTGTTATATGTATACCTGGAGCGTGCAATGTTGGGTGCCAGGCTGGCGCTGGTTGTGGGGATCCTTGCAGTCTCCTCTGCAAGCATACTCTTTAGATTTACCTCGGCCCCACCGCTGGTGGTTGCAACTTACAGGCTGGTCGTCGCTTCACTGATCCTGGGGGGAGTGTCAGCGGGGGGGTTAAGGCAGCTCCTGGATCTAAACTTGAAGGAGAGGGGCCTGCTGCTTCTATCCGGCTTTTTCCTGGCGGTGCATTTTGGGAGCTGGTTTGAGTCCCTTAGACACACAACTATAGCGGCAAGCACATTCATAGTAGACTCCGCCCCTGTTATAACGCTCGTCGTATCATGGCTCCTCTTAGGGGAGAGGGCCCGGATGATAGGCGTGGTTGGGGTCGGAGTCTCCATGGCAGGCCTCCTAACCATCTTTGCAGGCCATCGTGGGAGCTTTGCGGTAGGCCCCAGCATATATGGCGACTTCATGGCGTTCCTGGGCGCCCTGGGGCTCTCAGGCTACCTTATAGCGGGGAGGATTGTCAGGAGGAAGATGGGCACGACACCCTACGCCTCGACAGTCTACGGGGTCTCAGGGATATTCCTGCTCTTCCTAGCCATAGTGAATGGGGATCCCATAACAGGATACCCTGCAGGCGAATACCTGGTTTTCCTCCTCCTAGCAATAATCCCATCATGCATAGGACATACACTCTACAACTACACCCTAAGGTACCTCAAAGCCTACGTTGTAAACATGGGCTTCCTAGGGGAACCTGTGATTGCAACGATCCTGGCGTACCTAATCTTTAGAGAAGTGCCATCACCACAAACAGTAATGGGAGGAGCACTGATACTGGCCGGGATGTACCTGACAATCATGTATGAGAAATCATAAATAGCCCTAAAGTAGGGATGGAGATTATTTGCTCAGCCTAGTTCTACTCTAAGTCTACGACCTCTTCAATCCATTTTACGGCTTTCTTAAGCCTCTCTACGTTGTCCTTGAACTCGTTCCACTGGTGTTTCCCGCTTTCTGAAGGCGGGTCTTTAACAGGGTCTTCAGAGTTAACTAAGCCTGCGGCATATGCTGGAAGGCCCCTGCTTAAACCTAGCGTGTAGCCTCCCTCTAGAAATGTCACTAGGGGTTTCTGGCGGCATCTCTCCGAAACCTCCAGGGCAGCCTTATGGTAGAATTGTGAGCCAGCTTTCATGGTTGCTGCCAGTCCATCTCCCCTGTATGCGTCGAAGCCCGCTGAGACCAGTATGGCTTGGGGCTGAAAGCTGTCAATTATTTTGAGCGCTATCTCCAGCGCCCTGCCGTAGATGTCGTCCCCCGAGCCCGGCGGTATCAGTATGTTGATCTTTGTCCCCTGGGCCTCGCCTTCCCCGGTCTGCTCTGGGAAGCCCGTGCCCGGATATATTGTTAATGGGTCTTGGTGGATGTCGATGTGGAGCACCCTTGGTTCACCATAAAAGATCTCCTGTGTCCCATTTCCGTAGTGGAGGTCGAAGTCGAGTATGGCAATCCTCTCATAACCCCTCTCTAAGAGCGTCTCTGCGGCAAGGGCTACATTGTTGAATATGCAGAAGCCGTTTGAAGGGGCCCCCAGAGCCGATAGGCTTCTTCCAGCATGGTGTCCGGGAGGCCTTACGAGCACGAAGACGGGTTTGTTTGAGATTAGGGCTAGCTCCACCGACTGCGCAGCAGCCCCGAGGCCGTGGAGGGCTGCCTCCAGCGTTCCGGGGGACACGTAGGTGTCGCCGTCCATCCACCCGTATCCACCCTTTGAGAGCCTCTGGACGAGCATAACGTAATCCTTATCGTGGATTTTTAAGGCCAGCTCGATGCCCCCGGCCCTAGGCTCAATAACCTCAAAGAGCTCCATTATCCCATAGTTCCTCAGCCCGTTTAGAGTAGCTCTAAGTCTCTCTGGATTCTCCGGGTGATGGTATCTTGGCTGGTGCTTAAGGAATACGTCCCCATATATTATGTATCCCCTACTCATCCCTATCTCCTTGAGGGCCGGATCCCCATCTCCTTCATAAGGGCCCTGTATATCACCAGCTTCAGTATCTCGCTCGTCCCCTCACCTATCTCCATCAGCTTAGCATCCCTATAGAGCATCTCGACTATGCTCTCCTTGGAGTACCCTATCCCCCCGTGGATCTGCACTGCTTCCCTCGCAACCTTGACCGCAACCTCGCTGGCGAAGAGCTTCGTCATTGCAGCCTCCTTATAGTAGGTTGCCCCCTTGCTCTTGAGATATGCGGTATGGTAGGTCATGAGCCTGGCAGCCTCTATCTCGGTCGCCATCTCTGCAAGCTTAAACCCAACCCCCTCATGCTCTATTATCAGCTTATCGAAGGCCTTTCTCTGGGTGGCGAACCTTAGGCTCTCGTCATAAGCCCTCCTTGCAAGCCCCACGGAGACTGCCGCTATGGCCAGCCTCCCCGAGTTCAGGGCGTCCATTGCTATGTAGAAGCCCCTGTTAACCTCGCCCACCACGTTCTCCTCTGGAACCTCCATATCCTCGAAGACAAGCTCGGCTGTGCCCGTCCCCCTGATCCCCATGATGTCGATCTTACTGGCAACCTTGAAGCCCGGCGTATCCCTGTCCACTATGAAGGCTGTTATCGCCCGGTGCCTCTCCTCGGGCTTCCCCGTCCTGGCGTAGAGTATTATGAAGTCGGCGTAAGCCCCATTGGTTATAAATATCTTCGAGCCGTTTATCACATAATGGTCGCCCTTCTTCTCGGCCCTGGTTCTTATCGCCGCAGCGTCAGAGCCGGCCCCGGGTTCGGTGAGGGCGTAGGCTGCAGTCCATTCGCCAGAGGCCAGCTTGGGCAGGTACTTCTCCTTCTGCTCCTCAGTCCCGTATTTAGCGAGGGTTTCGCCGGCGAGGCTGTTTTGAACCTCGATGAAGACCCCCAGCGCAGGGCTGTAGTAGCTCAGTTCCTCCACGGCGACCACGTAGCTGATCGGGTCAAACTCGGAGCCCCCGTATTCGGCTGGTATGAGCATCCCCATGTAGCCCTGCTCGCCCAGCTTCCTTATGAGATCCCTTGGATACCAGTTTTCCTCATCCATCTTCCTGACTAGGGGGGCGACCTCCTTCTCGGCAAACTTTCTAACGGCCCTTCTAATAACCTCATGCTCCCTCTTAATGTAGGCCGACAACCCGCAACACCATTTGAAAAGCCTGGGCAAAGCTAGATAAAAATTAGCATAGTCCGTATGGTCGCGTATTTATAAATAATGGGTCGTTAGGAAGTGTTGTCTTAGGCGGCGAGCATTGGGGGAGGAGGAATGATCTGTATCGAGGATTTGTATGGATTTAGGGTGAGGGGGCTTCTCGTCTTTGGCATAGGGGGTGGCGGCGACGTTGTTTCAGCCGCCATGCTGGCTAAGGCCTTTGAGAGGTGCGGGGTCAGGGTCTATGTTGGCTCCATAGTTTGGGAGAGATTCACAGTCGACCCTGTCCCCGGCCCAGTCGAGCTGGAAAACCTGTTTAACGCCAGAAGGCTGGGAGGACATTCATGCATCATAGACGAGTCCACATACGCTGTGAGGGGTGGCAGAAGGTTTGTGCCTCAGGCTGCTCGCGTAGCCAAGGTTCTTGGAACCTCAGTCTATGTGGCCGACATCTGGGGTGGCGTCGAAGGTTACAAGAGGGGTTTACGGGAGATCTCTGATTTCCTGGGCGTAGAGGCCTGCCTCGCCGTCGACGTTGGGGGAGACTCCATAGCCATTGGGGACGAGGAGGATCTGTGGAGCCCGCTTGCCGACTCCATGGGTATCGCAGCCTTCAACTCCCTGGAGAACAGCGTGCTCGCGGTCCACGGGCCTGGCAGCGACGGTGAACTTTCCACAAACTACGTTTTAATGAGGATCTCGGAGATATGTAGCATGGGCGGATGCCTCGGCGCCCGAGGAATGACTAGGAGGGATGCAGAGGTCCTGGAAATGCTTCTGGGGGAGGCTTACAGTGAGGCTGGAAGAATACCTCTCATGGCGTTCAGGGGGGAGTATGGCGTCAAACCTATAAGGGATGGCACCAGAAAGGTTGAGATCTCGGTTATCCAGACCCTCACGTTCTTCCTCGATGTTGGAACGGTTTACAGGGCTTCAAGGATGGCTCAGCTCGTTGACAATTCCGTGTCCCTCGAGGAGGCTAGGAGGAATCTGAACAGAGCTGGGATATACACGGAGTACGACCTCGGAATCGACCTCAGGGCCCACCTGGACGCCGGCGGCAGCCTCAGCGACGCTGCTGAGGTGAGGCTCAGGGGGATTAAGAGGCTTTCCAAAGTAGGTTAACCTTTTTACACCTCCAGGCACAGTATCTTTGGTGATTGTTTGTGAAGCTTAAGGGCGTTATACCAGCAATGGTAACCCCGTTTAGGCCCGACGGCTCGATCAACGTTGAGGCGCTCAAAGAGCTCACATACAAGCTGGTCGAGTGGGGGGTTCATGGCCTCTTCCCCTGCAGCAGCACTGGGGAGGCCGCCAAGCTTAGCTACAAGGAGAGGTATGAGGTGTTAAAGACGGTTGTCGACGCTGCCAACGGGAAGGTTCCAGTCATAGCTGGTGTTGGTTTTCCCGACCTGAGAAGGACTTTAAAGCTGGCTAAGGAGGCCGAGGATCTGGGTGTGGACGCGCTCCTCATAATACCCCCATACTATCAAAGGCCCAGCCCCCAGGCCCTATGCTCCCATTACAGGGCGGTGAGCGAGCATGTCGACCTCCCCATAGTCATATACAACATACCGGTATTCGCCGGCTATGATATCGGAGAGGGGGTCGTGAGAACATGTGTCGAGTCAGTAAGCCAGATTGTTGCTTTAAAGGACAGCAGCGGAAACTTCCCAAGGTATATGAAGATGCTTTATGAGCTTGGGGGGCGGATAAGTGTCATGCAGGGTTTAGACCAGCTGTTCTACCCATCACTGGTGGTCGGTGGGCCCGGCGGCTTTCTCGGGGGAGCCAACGCGCTCGCCCCCCTCGAGGTCGAGATATACAGGCTGGTCGGGGAGGGCAGGTACAAGGATGCCCTAAAGATCCATAAGCTGGTCGTCAAGCTGATGTCAATGATGGGGGAGGGCGACTTCCCATACCTCATAAAGTTTGCAACCACCGCCGCCACCGGAATCGACGTCGGCGCTCCCAGGCCTCCGGCAAGCCCACCGGGCAAGTACATCTTTGCCAGGCTGGGCGAGGAGTTAAAAAGGGCCTTTAACGCTGTCGGCCTCTAAGCTCCCTTAAGATCGGGATTTCCCCAAGCTTTTTCTCATCAAGCTTATCCCACATTATCCCCGGAGGCTTTCTAGCCCCCTCAACCCTGATAACCCTGGTTGGTGTCACTATTATGTCAACCATCACGTCGTGCTCCTCCACCGGTATCTCTTCCACCACCTGGAGGTCATGTACGGTTGTCGCCACCGGCACAGCGTCGTCTATAAGCCCCAGCTCCCTAAGCACGCCATACTCTATCTCGCTATACCCCTCACCCTTACCTAGACGCGCGCCGGACGGAGACACGGCTACAGAACCCACAACGATCATGTCTATCTTGGGGAGCTCGTCGAGACCGACCTTACGGCCATATCTAAAGGCCCCCCGGATCGTCGAGGCGTATTCGAAGGCGGTTTCAGGCAGCCTCCCAGGATCCAGGAGCAGAAAGCCCTCCCTAATCCTGGGCGTAGGCATCAGTAGGGTCTTTCCCATCCTTAGGGCCAGCAGTCTAACGGGTTTCTGGGGGGAGTCCGGGTTAACCTTCACTGCCCTTGCAGATCTAAACTCCGGCAGTTCGGCTAGTCTAAGGGCGGCCTTCTCAGCCCCAGCGAAGTTGGGTATCCTGCCATAAACGGGTCTGGGGAACCTGGCAACACCGCTCTCCTCTAAGAGCCTCCAAACCCTACGCCTTATCCTCTCCTTCACCCAGGCCGTCTTGGACACAGGCCCCCCACCAGCCCTACCTGGCCTTCAGCAGGATCTTGTCTGCCTCGTCGAGATCCTCCCTGAGGCCTATAAGGACAATCAGGTCGCCAGCCCTAAGGGTGAAGCTTGGCTCCGGATAGTAGTATTTGTGCTCTCCCCTCTTGACAATAAGTGGAAGGCCTCTCATCCCCATCTCCCGCAGCTCGGATAGGGTCTTTCCATCCAGGCTTTCGGGTAGGCGTCGTTCAACTATATCTAACCCGGACTCGGCCTCAGCCAGGTCCAGGAGGGCTTCAGCGACGTTTGGCTCGAAAACGTAGCTGGCGACTAGCCTTCCACCTATGTCTGAGATGTTGGCCACCCTCGTGGCGCCTGCCTGCAGGAAGACGTCCTCCATCTCATCCTCGTGACTCACGACTATTATCTCGGCGCCCTTCGACAGCTTCTTGACCTTTAGCAGGGTGATGAGGCGGTCGGTGGCGTCCTCCTGGGCCAGAATCACGGCCCTGGCCTTCTCAACCCCGGCCTTCTGTAGGGTCTCCTCCCTCGTGTACGAGCCGACAACAACGTTCTTTCCCTCCTCAGCCAGCTCCCTTCCAAGCTCCTCCTCACGGACTACGACTACGACATCTATCTTGTTGGCCTTAAGCTCCTCGTAGATGTAGCGGCTGAGCCTGTTCCAATCCACGATGACAGCGTGGCCCTCCAAATCCACCTTCCTCCTTATAGCAAAGACTTCGGACAGAACCCCAATAAGCTTTTCCCCGGCTATCACTGAGGTTAGGGAGGACAGTATGTAGCCGTACAGGACGAGGCCGAAGACCGCGAGACTCATAAACACGACCTTGCCAGCCAGCGTCCTCGGCGTTATGTCCCCGAACCCCACAGTAGAGAGAACCGTAACCGTCCAGTACAGCGAGTCGAACCAGTCAAGGCCCTCGATGATCGAGAAGGTCAGGGTGCCGTAAACGAGGAGGGCGGCCAGCCCCGCCAGGGGGAGAAAAAGCTTTCCCAGCACCTTCCTGAACATCCCGTCCATCCGAGAGGCTAGAGGAATTTAAACCTCATATTCCTCCATCCTCTTCAAGTCGATCCTGCTAAGCTCCCTAAGCCTCCCACATATATACCTGAGGACATCCCCCAGAACCCTATTGTTATCGTACTCCTCGACGATCCGTTCGAGCTCCTCCTTAGGCAGGCCCTTGAGCGCCTCAGCGTGCCTCGCTATGTTCGGGATAGCTCTAATCACGTTATCGACGACGGTGATGCTCCCCATCCTCGCGGACCTGGACAGCGGGTTCAGGTCTATTACAATAGTTCTCTTGCCCATTCTCTCTAGAGCCTCAACCCTATCGCCATCCTCGAGGGGGACGAGAACGACGTCAGCCACGAGTATCCCCCTGGGGCTAACCCTCCTCCTCTCACTGTGAAGCTCAGGTATCGTTGCGGAGGCGTCCTCACCAACCCCAAGAACCTCGGCCGCCCCACTCTCCCTCAAGACCCTAGCTATGGCCTCCTCCCTCTCCCGACTCCTATAAAACAGGTTAACCTCGATCCCAGCGCCGACAACCTCGGCTAACCTAACGACATCCCGAGCCGCCAAAGCGGCGGTGTTCCCGTTCACCGAGATTATGGGGTGCTCGGCTAGAAGCAGGGCGGCTGCAGCCGCCTTAGCAGCCTCGTCCGCCGGGGGGATAGTGCGCTCACCTATTAGGTAGTCGAAGCACTCGCCCCGCCCATGGGCTATCAACCCCTGAGGGACAACAACGCCCTTCTCAAAGGCCTCGACAAGCATTTCTCTAGTGATGAGGGACTCGTATCGGGGGTGGGATTTCGGGATCTTGTGTTTCATCCCATCCCTAGCAACGTGAAGCCTGTTTAAACCTTTTCGATCCTAAGCCCCTCATCCTCAAGCCAGCACCTATAGATACTCGATGGGCTGAAGAGTACTGCAAGCCTGTCGAAAGCCTCCTCGACCAACTCATTCCTTACAACAGCGACAAGCACGTTTTTCTTAACGTAAAAGCCCTCCAAAACCCCATCCTCAACCATAGAGTCAAGTTGCCCTACAGCCTCCTCCAACCCCTTAAACATCCCCACCGAACTCGAAAAGCTTCTTGAAAGCTCCAGGAAGTTTTTAAGGGTGGGCCTTCTTAGAAGGGCTCTAAGAGCCTCCCCACCATACCTGTTGATAAGCGGGCCATAGCTCCTAAGCATGGTCGGCGTGTCTAACCTCCTCCTAAGAACCACAACCAGAGCCTTGTAACGCCCATCTACACGAATCCTGACCGTCCTCCCATATCCCGGCGCCCCAGGCTTCACCCTTATCTCAAGCGACCCACCGTAGTACTGTGCAATCACGTCCCCCAGCCCCGTTCGACAATAGACCTCGGCATTATGCGCGTCTACGGCTGGCCTGACCTCTCCAACGTCGCGTCCCTTTAGGTAGTGGAGGCCATAGGAGGTTATCAGCGAGATTGCGGCGCTCAGGGCGAACCCGGCTCCAAGCGGAACCCTGGACGCTATCTCTATGGTTCCCGAGACTTTCTCGGATCCCGAGTTCAACAGCAGGTACCTGGTCATACACGTGTCTAGGGGGGTTCCGTTTAGCAGGATTCTTGGCGGTGAGTGCCCTGACCTAAGGATCCTGCCGACGACCCTTGGCCCCATGTTCAGCCCGGCGCCTGTGGAGCCGCTGGACTCGAGGGACTCCTCTATGTGAATCCTCCAGAAGCCCGTGATGTGTATGGGCACAGAAAGTCTAAGTGCCTCGCTCATCGCCCCTTAACCCTGGCCCTCACCATGTCGAGAACCGTTCTGGCAACCTCCACCTTCGTTGCCTTTGGGACATGAAACCTTCTGCCATCCTCATCTATAATATAGACCTCGTTCATCTTCGAGGCGAACCCGATGTCCCTTCTTGCAACGTTGTTAGCAACGATCATGTTAAGCTGGTATTTCCTCAGCTTGGCCTCAGCCCTCTCGACGAGCTCCTCATCGCTCCCAACGGTTTCCGCAGCGAAGCCGACGAGGTAGAGGTTGGGGAACCTTCGGCGAACCTCCTCCACGACCTTGGGGGTCAGCTCCAAATTGATGTCGAGACCGCCCTCCGAGGAGTCAAGCTTGAAGCTAAACCTCCTACCAAACCTGAAGTCTATAGGGGCGCCGGCAAGGATTGCGGCTTGGAATTCGCCCCTTTCAAGCTCCTCCAGAACAGCCCTGAGATACTCATCTGTGGTCTCCACAGGGATGGATCTTATCCAAGACGGCCTCCTCACTGCTAGGGGGCCGTGCACTAGGGATACTGAGGCCCCCCTGAAGTAAGCCTCCATTGCCAACGCAACACCCATCCTCCCACTGCTCGGATTGGTGAGGAACCTGACAGGATCAAGATACTCCCTCGTGGGCCCGGCGGTCACAAGCACATTCAGCCCTGCAAGATCGGCCCCCCTAAGCGTGATTGCCTCAACGAAATGTGCGATGTCCTCGACATTAGGCATCTTGGCCTTGTCAGCCTCTATGATGGGGTCGAGCACGTAGTAGCCCGATTCCCTCAACCTTTCAACTCCCTGCCTCACCTGAGGAGACCTGTAAAGCTGTAGATGCATTACTGGCACAACCCCCACTGGCTTTCCGGCCCCCCTCATGGTCAACGATGTGAGAGTTACTGAGGTGTCCGCCACCCCCACAGACATCTTGGCGATGGTGTTAGCGGTTGCAGGGGCAACTATCATTGAGTGTGAATTTTCGGCTAGCTCAACATGTTCTATGTCGCCGGTAAACTCGACCATTGCAGGATTGCCCGTGGCCCACCTGAAGAGGTCAGGTGAGATCAGCTTTGCCGCGTTTTCCGACATTATGACATGTACCTCAGCCCCCCTCCTCATAAGCTTCCTGGCCAGGTCAACGCTTCTGTAACATGCAACACTCCCAGTAACTCCGAGGACTATCCTCCGCCCCCTCAACGCCCAGGACTCCTCGCCGATCAGCTTCTTAGACGGATGCACCCAGCCTGCCACACAAATACCAAGTAATCACACTAAAATAAACGGTTCCTATCCTGCCGCCGCAGGAAGCTAGAAATGTTTATGAGAATTATTTAACCAGCCTCCCCTCCATTTTAGGAGGCGGGTGTCCCGCCGCCGAGCTTCTCCTTTAACCTCTGCTTCACCTCCTCCATCAGCCGCCTGTTCTCCTCAATCACCTGCTTCCACTTCTCATAGTCGTTGCCAAGTATCCTTAGTATGCTCTCCTCTAGGAGCCTCTGCATCTCCTTTATATCCTTCGTAACGAGGGCGTCCACCTCCCAGCTCTCGCTCCCAAACTCCTTCTGATACCACTTGAACCTCGGGTCCTTCTCCTTGGCTGGATTCGGCGGGAGGTTGTACTCGACTATCTGGCGGGCGGTTAGGGCGACCCTGACCTCGTTTATGTCGAAGTGGTGGAACACCTTCAGAAGGGCCATGTAGAACCGGTTTATGTCGAGGCCGGAGGGGTCGTGGTCGCTTATGACAAGCGCCCAGACCTCATGGCCCCTGTCGAGCTGCTCCTTTATCCTGGGGGCTAGCTGGGAGACCCTTGTCCAAACGGCGCCATACCCCTTGAAGCTTATGAGGGGGACGAGATACTTCTCACAGACACTGTTTATCTGTCCGAAGAGCTCCCTCTTCTCAGTGAACACGTAAATGTGCTTTCCTATCTCCTCCCATGGATCCTTGCCCACCGGAGGAATATTCTCCATAGCGACCTTCAAGGCCTCCTCCACGTCGGCCACGCCCTGGATTATAGGCATGTATGAGAGGGACTCGGTCTCGGTTATCATCTTCCAGTCTATCTCCCCAACTATCCTGGCCCTGAGAAGGAACTTCACAAGCTTGTTGTAATGCTTCAGGTCGTTCTTATAGCCCTCAACATTAAGGCCGACGAGGTAGTAGTGAACCTGCCTGACGGTCACGGGCTGGCCAAGCTCCTTAAACGCGTTTCTTACGAACTCTATAGCCTTCTGCTGCCACTCATGCTTAATCTTAAGCCCCCTTTTAGGAACAGTCCTGGTAACGTCCTTCTGCTTTCTCCCATAGAGCCTCTGAAGCCAGCTTAACGTGTAGGGGGAATCCAGATGCTTATAGAGCTTCCTGTTTGTGATGCTCATATTACAGCACCCCGTTGCCGCTATGCCCCAAAGTAGTACGTAGAATGGATATAAAAAATTGAGATTGGGAAGCAACACATATGTGAGTAGCTAGAGATTATCAGGTAGCTGATTTAGCCAGCCTACATCCCCCTTACCAATGCATCAAGTATATCCTGGATATGTATGAAGCCCTTGAAGACCCTCTTTTCATCCTTCTTCTCATAGACGGGAAGCTTCTTTAACCCCGTCATCCTCATCAACCTGTAGGCCTGAAGAAGCGAGTCCTCAACATCCACAGCTACGGGATCTGGGGTCATAACATCCTCTACCCTCTCCCCAGCCCTTACCGCCAAATCGTAGTCGCTTAGAACCCCCCTAAGAACACCCTCCCCGTCAACAACGGCAACTATACGTTGTGGCGACCTTTTCACAGCTTCCAGAGCCCTGGCCCTTCCCTCACCCAACGTGATCCTCGACTCTACAGCTCGAACAAAATCCTTAACCCTCATTTTATTAAGCATGTCTAAAACGTCTTTGAGGTGCATGAACACTGCGTAGTAGAGGCCTATGCCCGCCGCCGCACCTAAGGCCACCTCTATCGCAAGAGCGCTCAAAACAGCCAATGAGCTGTCGATGTGCTCGGAAAGGAAGAGGAAGAGATCGCGGTAGATATAAATCGAAACTATGAAAAGTAGTGCTCCAGACGCTGTGATAGAAAATCTGTTTAGCAGCTTATCCTCAGGCATATGGCTAGTAGCAGCTCAAAACTTAAAAATATGTCTTCAGAGGCTCCATGGAGCCCGTCGGGATATCTAGACGTTTCCCTCACAACAGTTTTATATCGTCTGTTTAGTATTCATTTCTGTGCTTAATCGTCTGAATATGCTTTTTACCCAGGCCCAGCGTCGCTTTCAGGGCATCCCGGCTGGCCCTGCACACATATATGACAAGGTGTCTGTCAGGTTTCTGAGGAGGGTTCATAGGGAGGTTGCCATAGAGGTCTGCAATGCCTTGGATAGCGGTTCGAGGATTTTGGAGTTTGGGTGTGGAACCGGGGGGCTTATGACGATGATTTTGCGGAGAGTCGTCGTTAGTAGGGCCGTTTGCCTAGACATATCCCCTGCCATGACTAAGATTTCCAGAGGGAACCTGCTAAGAGCCAGCCTCTACGGATGCGTCGACATAGTTCTCGCGGATGCCCAAGCCATGCCATTCAGGGCCAACAGCTTTGACCTGGTGATAAGCACTGGGACACTCCACCACATAAGGAGGCCTGAAAAGGTGTTCGGGGAGTGTGCCAGGATATTGGGCGATGAGGGGGAGGCGTGGATCTATGAGCTCTCCCACGACGTTTCAGGATGTGAGCTCAGGTTGCTTAAAGGGAGGTTTGGGGTGTCCGTATACCTTTTCCGTATCCTAGCAGTCATGCATGGAATCCCCCGCAGCGCATATACGTCGGGCTATATAAAGGAGGCCCTGATGGCGGCCAGGGTGGACTATGATTTAGAGTTTCGGGGCATAGCGACAAAGCTGATCGTGAAGCGGCAAAGCTGAGAACCTGGTTTCCCAGGGCGAGAAATAAAAATGTATTGAGATTTACGCCTAATAGAAGCTTGGAAGTCGCATCTCAGCCCTGGATCTCCATCTTACTGGTCAGCTCAGTCAACAGCTGCCTCGGCGATCTCGTCTCTACCTCCCTTTTAAGGACTTCTATGAACTGCCCTAGGGTTATTAGGCGGGCCTCGACGTTCCCTCTCCCACGAACGGTTATCTTGCCCAGCTCCTCCTCCCCGCGGCCAACGATAACTATGTATGGTATCCCGAGCTCATAGGATCTCTTAATCCTCCTCGAAACCGTGGTTGATGCGTCCCAAATCTCAGCCCTAAAGCCCTCCCGAACGAGCCTCCCATGGATCGCTATGGCATAGTCCTCCTGCCTCCGGGTTATCGGAAGAACGGCGACCTGGATTGGGGCCAGCCATGTTGGGAGCTTTCCAGCGTAATTCTCGATTATTATTGCCATGAACCTCTCTATGCTTCCCAGGAGGGCCCTATGTATCATGACGGGCCTTTTAAGGGTTCCATCCGGCCCCTTGTAGGTGAGGTCGAACCTCTCGGGCAGGGCGAAGTCCACCTGGATGGTTGAGCACTGCCACCACCTCCCCAGGCTATCCCTAAAGTCGACGTCGACCTTCGGCCCATAGAAGGCGCCCTCACCCTCCTTCACGGTGTACTGTATGCCCAACTCCTCCAAGGCCTCCATGAGGGCCTCGGTCGCCTTCCTCCACTGCTCCTCAGTCCCTATGCTCTTCTCAGGCCTCGTGCTAAGGCTCACCCTGACGTCCTCCTCCCTGAAGCCAAACAGCCTCAGGATCCAGTAAACCTCCCTTATTATCGCCTTAACCTCATCCTTCACCTGATCCTCCCTCAGGAAGGCGTGGCCGTCATCCTGGGTGAACCCCCTGACCCTTAGGAGGCCATAGAGCTCGCCGCTCTGCTCCCACCTGTAGACCGTCCCGAACTCCGAGTACCGGATAGGCAGCTCCCTGTAGCTCCTCGGCCTGGACTTGTAGATCAGTATGTGGCCCGGGCAGTTCATCGGCTTTACCCCATACTCCTCGTCGCCGACCTTAAAGATCAGCATCTTATCCCTGTATAGATGGTAGTGGCCGCTAACCCTCCAAAGCTCGGCCCTGTAGACATGGGGGGTGTAAACCTCCATGTAGCCCAGCCTTCTGTTCACCTCCCTGATCAGCTCAACAAGACCCCTCCACACAACCATCCCCTTAGGGTGAAAGAGCGGAAGGCCGGGGCCGCTAAGCTCATTTATGGTGAAAAGATCCAGCTTCCTGCCCAGAAACCTATGATCCCTGGCTCTAAGCTCTCTGAGAAACTCTATATAGGCCTTGAGCTTAACCTCATCCTCAAATGCCACCCCCCTGACCCGGAGGAGTGTGGCATTGGGGCTAGGGTTATGGGCGGAGACACCGAGCAGCCCGACCGCCAAGCCACCGAGCCTGGAGGGGTCCGGCGGCTCGATCGGGAGGGCAACTTTAACCCCGTTCAGCTCGAAGCAGTTAATGTCTTCGGAAGGATACCCGAGCCTGGAGAGCATGTTTTTCTCGGCATCGTTTAGGATGCATCTGGACGGCTGTGGCCTATTCTCCCTATAGAGCCCGATTACCGCCTCCTCAGCTTTCTCAAGATCTTTAGAGCTAGGCCACTTAGTATGCCCGGTGAAATCGCAGTAGAAACCCCTCTCGTCAACGCCGCAGAATATGGGGGTTCCGAAGCCGGACTTCCTGAAGATGGTGGCAACTAGAAGGGCTGCGTAGGCCTGCAGTTCAGGGACTATGATGTTTGGCTCACATCAGACCCCAAACAACCTGGGAGCAACCAATTATATAACCTTTCCTGTTATAGAAGCTGAAGGAGGGCTGGGTATCAGACAAGCCTAGTAAGGATCTTAAAGAGAATAGCTTTTCATGAAATGCTGAGCCTTTGTCAATCACTATTATTGCTGGCCAAAGAATTTGTATAGGGCAAATAAGGCGTTTAAGGGTTTTTAAGACAAGCTTATATATAACTATTTTGTTCGAATGTTTGTATCATGAGCTCTAAGGCAATCTCCATGATAATAATTGTAGTGATCGTAGCAGCCATAGTGATAGCTGCTATTGCTGGCTACATATTTATGACCTCCACAGGTAAGCCTAAACCGTCATCGCCAACCACGTCTAAGACAACCCTGCCAGCCACAACTTCTTCAAGCCCACCGCCAGCCCAAACAACGACCACGACTACCGAAACTGCAGGCACTATGACCCAGACGGGCCCGGCGGAGCTTAACCTTAAGGAGATTAGAAAGTTTGAGGATATGCTAAATATCGCTAAGGCGATGACGTATAGATTTGAGGATAGTAATGGGAGCTATGTTAATATTGGCTATGAGGTTCTTGGCACCGAAGAGGTAGATGGAACTGCTTGTTGGAAGATAAGAATAACTACGGAGTCCTCCGACGGGGAGCCTGAAAGCTACACCATATGGGTATCGCAGCAGGACTACCTGACGCTACAATTGGAGCTGAGTGATGGAACCATCGTTAAAGGGCCTATGATTGCTGGTTTGTGGCCAGCGCTACTAGCATCGATAATGTGGCCTTTCCAGTGGGTCTGGAGCGCTCCGAGGGCCCTCTGGCAACAATACTATCATGGTGGCCTGGTTTATCTAGGCACTGAAGTCGTAACATATGGAGAAACAACATTGACAGTATATAAGTATAAGTGGGTACCGCCTCCGTCAGCTCCGAGAGAGATCGAGTTCATTGAGGTATGGATAGCAGAGCTGCCCAACGGTTATGGCATAGTCACCAAGTTCCACGTACAAAATGTGGATGGTAGCTGGGGCGAATACAGGCTCATCAGTATAAAGCTCGCATAAAATACCTATTTAATTTTTCCGTTTTGGAAAGGCATCTGAAGTTTTAGTAGAATACCTAAGCATGCTAGTCGAATGATACCTGAGGCGTCAAGCAGAGAGGGGAGTTGCGAAGGGGCTAAAGGCTGGAGTAACCATTTATTAACCCCCTTAGTGAGAGTAAGCTCTAGATCCTCTATACTGG
>WAQG01000020.1 GCA_015520395.1 Candidatus Geoarchaeota archaeon | reverse complement strand
TAATAGGTGCTTTCTCAAATGGCGAGCTGATCGGGGTTGCTGAGGCATACGTGGCTGGGGACGAGGCGGAGATAGCGGTGGTGGTTAAGAGGGGTTGGCGTGGGGCTGGGTTGGGGACGCTCCTAGTAAGGAAACTTGTAGAAGAGCTCCGAGGGCGTGTAAAGGTGGTGAAGGCCTATACGAGGTCCGATAACAGGCCAGTTTACAGGATTGCAAGGAAGCTGAATGCATCAATAATTCCGTTGGATTATGGAACCATAATGGTACTCGGCGAGCTGGCCAGGCTGTTCTAGCCGGAGGCTCAGCGCGGCCGCTGGATCAACATGTTATTAACTTTGTTAATGCGACTTGAGGCTTGGTGGTAGATTTTGTTGATAAAGCCGGAGGAGTACCTTGAACGGTTAAAGTCGTCTAGGAGGGTGGTCTACGTTTTCGGTAGGCGCGTCGAGGATTTCACCAGCCACCCCAACATAAGGCCTATAATAAACTCGTTTATGGAGACCTACAGGCTGGCGCTGATGGACAAGTACAAGGGCATTTTGACCGCTGTGAACGAGGAGGGGGAGGAGATAAACAGGTTTCTTCACGTTGCTAAGAGCCCTGAAGACCTGGTTAAAAGGGTTGAAATGATGAGGATAGTGAATAGCCGGATAGGCACATGCAACTACAGGTGCACTGGCCATGATGCAATAAACGCCCTTTACCCAGTTACATATGAGATAGATGAGAAGTACGGCACGGAGTATCATCGGAGGTTTAGGAGGTTTCTGAGGGAGGCTAAAAGAAACGACTACGCCGTAACGGGGGCTATGACCGATGTGAAGGGCGATAGGGCGAGGAGGCCCAGCGAGCAGGAGGACCCCGACCTTTATCTGAGGGTTGTTGAGGAGAGGCGGAATGGGATCGTGGTTAGGGGGGCGAAGATCCATCAGAGCGGCGCCGTTGCGGCCGATTATATAATTGTCATCCCAACAAGAGCTATGAGGCCAGAGGAGGCACAGTGGAGCGTCTCGTTCGCAGTTCCCGGAGACTCTAAGGGACTAATATACGTCCATCAGTGGAACAGCTATGAGGCGAAGTTCCTCCTCAGGGAGGAGCACGGGCTCGACATAGACATAGGAAACTTAAGGTACGGGATCAGGGGAACCGGGATGGTGATATTCAACGACGTCTTTGTCCCATGGGACAACGTGTTCATGTACGGGGAAACCGAGTTCACAGGAAGGCTAATAGAGTATTTCTCAGCCCACCACAGGGGTGGAGGCGCAGGATGCAAGGCAGGCTTCGGCGACGTTCTGATAGGGGCCGCAGCTCTCGCTGCAACCTATGAGGGTGTGGAGAAAGCTGGCCATATAAGGAACAAGCTTGCCTATATGAGCTACCTCAACGAGAAGGCATACTCGACAGGTCTGGCCGCCGCCTATAAGGGTGTGAGGACGGCAAGCGGCTCATACATCCCAGACCCCCTCCTATCGGATGTTGCGAAGCTTGCTGCGGCCGAGGGGTTCCCCGAGATGTTAAAGATAACAGCCGACATAGCAGGTGGGCTTGCCGTGACAGGCCCATCAGAGCTCGATTTAAGGAACCCTGAGGTTGGGAAGCTGGTTAAGAAGTACCTGAAAACCCGGGCGGACGTGGATGTAGAGGATAGGCTTAGGGTCTACAGGCTCATTGAAAACTGGGTTGCTAGCCCCCATATGGTCGGGGCTATCCAGGGTGGAGGCCCGCCGCAGACACAGCTGATAGGAATCCTCAGAAAAACGGATTTTGCAAGGAAGATGGAGCTTGCAAAGAGGATAGCTGGAATAGAATAACCACATTTTACCAAATATTTTTTGACCTTAAATTGCATATTTCCAGTAGACAATGGATATGAAAACCGGAGCTTTGAAGATACGGGATTTCCGGAAACTCCGCAGCGTAGCTGTTGCGTTAAACACCCCGCTTATTTTATAGGCTGTTCAAGTCTAACTTGGGATGCCGAGCTTAAGTTATAGTATAGCCCTAGAGAGGGGGCCGGTTATCCCTAGGCATTACAGGATGTTGGTGTTGGTCGGCTTGCCATACCTTTTCACGGCTATGGATCTGCTACTCATATCACTGGCGCTTCCCTCCCTCATAGAGGAGTGGAGGCTGAGCAGCGAGCTGGCTGGCTTCATAGCTGGGTCAGTCTTTATAGGGATGTTTCTGGGGGCTACCACGTGGGGGTATTTATCTGACAGGATTGGAAGGAAAACAGCGCTATTGCTAGCAGTGTTCACATACTCGGCGGCTGCAGGGCTCTCCTCGGCGGCGTGGGGATGGGAGATCCTACTCGTCCTGAGAATATTGATAGGCTTTGGGATAGGTGGCGCCATACCCATAAGCTTTGTTTATCTCTCCGAGTTTCTGCCGATACAGGCTAGAGGGCGGTTTCTCGTACTCCTGGACAGCTTCTGGGCTTACGGATGGATAGCTGCATCCCTATTCGGATTCCTGATAATACCGGCCTACGGGTGGAGGGCCTATTTCCTAACAGGCTCAATACCAATCCTACTCCTACCCCTGCTCTGGGCGGTGCTCCCCAGGTCCCCCAGGTATCTTGAGATAAAGGGGCGTGTAGAGGAGGCGAGAAGAATAGTGAAGGAGTTTCTGCCAGACGCTAAGCCCGTTGAGGCAAACCTGGCCGATAAGCCTGCCAGAAGGGTTGGGATCCTGGATCTTTGGTCTAGGAAGTATATCAGAAGAACAGCATTCTCCTGGATAATGTGGTTCGCGATGGTCTACGGCTACTACTCCTTCTTCCTATGGATCATAAAAGCGATGGTTAAGATGGGTTATCCGCTCCCCACGGCCCTCTGGTACAATCTGTTAACGTCCCTGGCACAAATACCGGGCTACTTCACCGCGGCATGGCTCGTTGAGAGGGTTGGAAGAAAACCTACCCTGACAGTCTTCCTCATACTGACAGCCGCATCCATAGTGGGTTTCGCAATGTCTAAGAGCCCAGTAGAGCTTGTGATTTGGCTCTCGGCCATAACGTTCTTCAACCTGGGCGCCTGGGGTGTCGTGATGACCTATCCAACAGAGATCTACCCCACCGAGATAAGGGGGGCGGGATACGGCGCCGCCTCAGGCTTCGGGCGGATAGCTGGGATAATAGGGCCAACCATCACCGGCTATATGCTGGCCGTACATGGCCTCTTCGCCGCGCTAATGCTGACGGCGGCGGTCTTTCTCGTTGAGGCGCTTGACGTAGCCATCCTGGGAATAGAGACTAGGGGGAAGCCCCTCGAAGACTAACGCTTCCTCTTCACTATTATATCCCCAACTATCTTGTTGCTTGGTATGTAGATGAGGTCGCCTTTCGACTCCAGAACAGTATACATAACGCCAATATCCTTAACCATCCCCTCATACTTGCCGAGAAGCTTAACCCGTTCTCCAAGGCGAAAGGGTCTCGAAAGTATCAGGAACACGCCCGCAACAGCGTTTCCCAGGACGTGTTGAACGGCAAGGCCTGCCACAAGTCCCAGGAAGCCGCCGATCGTGAGCGCGGCAGCTGGGTCGGCGTTAAATATTGAGGCCATTATGGAGAGAAGCACACCATAGCCCGCTACCCTGACCATGGCCTTTAATGCGTGCCCAAAGCCCGGACCACCTACAACACTCCTAACATCAGCAGCACCTCTCCCAAGGGACTCTACCGCCAGGGCACCGAGACCAAGCACCTCGGCGGCATATATGAATGGAAGGTATTGTTGATATGGAAAGAGGAGCTCATGAGTCCTGAAGAGCCATTCTGTGAGCATCAGAACCGCTATCAGCAAAATAATATAGAAGATTCCTAGGCCCAGCATCCTACTCTTCCTGACGACGATGGCCGTCTTTTCAGCATATTCATCCATAATGTCATCTATCCTATCCACGGCGTCCATAGGGTATGGGGAATGCGGCAGCTTTTTAATCTTTTATCCTGCCAAGCGCCCTGTAAAGCTTCTGCTCCTCCAGGATCATGGGGTGCCTCAGGTTCCTCCTCCAGATCGCCTTGAAGTGGGGCTTTCCGGCCATCTGTTCGAGAGCCCACTCTCTGGCAAACCTTCCACTCACTATATCCTCCATTATCCCTCTGAGCACCGTTTTAAGCTCTGGGCCAGCTATCCTCGGACCCCTTGTCTGCTGCCCATACTGGCTCGTCGTCGAGTGAAGCTTGAGCTGGCCCCAAAGACCCATCGAGAAAACGGCCTTGAAAACCTCTATCAGCTCACCAGAGGCATAGAGCTCAAGCAAGGCGACCTCAGGGCTTATCCCATACTCGACCATCACCTCATAGGCCGTTCTTATCAGGAAGAGCATGCCTCCCCCTATGACCTGCTCTCCAAAAAGGTCGGTGTGCGCTTCCTCCTCAAAGCTCGATTCAACCGCGCACCCCCCAGCCCCAAAGGCCCCGATCGCCTTGGCTATGGCCAGAGCGTAGTCGAGCGCCCTTCCCGATGAGTCCTGAGCGACACCTATAAGCACCGGGAAGCCCCTACCCTCCAGGTAGGAGTTCCGCACACCCTGCCCTATCATCCTGGGCGCTACGAGGATGTAGTCCACCCCCTGTCGGGGAGTTATGAAGCCGAACGCCACGTTGTAGCCGCTGGCAAAGGCGAGAACCATCCCGTCCCTAAGCCTCGGGAGAACCTTCTCGGAATACACATTGGGCATGACCTCGTCGGGTATGAGGAGAAGCACTATGTCGGCCCTCTCAACGGCCTCATCAATATCATAGACCTCAAAGCCGTCTCTCCTGGCGGCTTCCCAGTACGCGTCCCTGATGTTTCCAATGATCACCGAAACCCCCGAGTCCCTCATGTTGAGGGCCTGGGCCCTACCCTGATTACCATATCCTATGACCGCAACCACCTTACCCCTGAGGAGCTCTAAATCCCCGTTAAAAAACAGCCTAGCCATGGATCCCACATAGAGAAGCTGGGACTTCAGGAGATTTTAATGTAGTGGCAGTAGAACTCCCATTAGAAGCCCAATGCCCAGGAGCACCGAGGCTAGGTGCGTGCCTTTGATGTTCTCAGCAAGGGCTGGTATGAGCGACTCAACATCCCCTGCCGATGATGCTAGGCTATAAGCCCTATAGAGGCTCGGGGCGGCGATGAGCGATATAAGGGAGGTTAGCGGGAGAAGACCCTTTAACACCCCAAGCGCAAGGGCGAGATATGCTATCAAGAAGAAGATCAGGTGGGCCTTCGCCCCAGCAGTGGATCCAAAGACGACTGGTATAGTCTTTCTCCCAACCTCTCTATCAGCATCTATGTCTGGAATTTCATTTAACACCAGAACCCCAGCAACAAGAAGCCCATTAAACACCGCAGCCACAATGGCCGGAGGGCTCCATGGTGTGCCTGAGGATACGAGATACATTCCAAGAGTCATGATGGGGCCGAAGCCGAGGAAGGTCGCAATCTCCCCCAGCATAATCTTGGTCATGACGGGGCTGTAAAGTATCATTAGCGTGATTCCAGCAACAACGTAGGCCACGAGCCAGGGGCCGTATAGGATGTAGAAGTAGGCTCCTATCAGGATCGTCGCTCCGGTTAATAGCAGTGCTGCCGTGAGCATCCCCCTCGGGGATATCAGGCCCTCTGGGAGAACTCCGCTGCCCCCGCTGAAGGGTGTTCTTCTGGTTAGGAGATCAAGGCCGCTGGTATAGTCGAAATAATCGTTCCACACGTTCACGGCAGCGTGGGCTATGAGGGCGCCAGCGAGAGCCAGTATGGCTTCAAAGAGCCTCACCCCTCCATGTGAATAGTAGGCGACTGAGGCTCCCAGGAAGCCCGTCGCAAGGGTTAGGGTTAAGAACTGCAGCCTTAACCCCCTAGCCCAGACCCTGACGCCCAACCTTGACACCCATCTGGGTAATGGGGTGGATGATGATAAAGTTTAGGGCTAGCTTAATATATCAACGCCTCTGTATCAACCCTGGTGATCCAAGACGACGCGGCTTCTCTACATGGATGACTCCTATCTAAGGGAGTTTGAGGCTGAGGTGGTTGAAGCCTCGGAAAATCTCGTCGTGCTGGATCAGACGGCATTTCATCCGGTGGGCGGGGGCCTCCCCTCCGATACGGGGTTTCTCATAGGGGCTGGGGGCGTTAGGGCCAGGGTCGAGGACGTCTATAAGGATAGGGAGACTGGAAAGGTTGTTCACGTCCTAGATAGATCCACGTTCAGGGCTGGCGACCGGGTTAGAGGCGTGTTGAACTGGGAGAGAAGGTATAGAGTTATGAGGATGCATACAGCCCTCCACATACTCATAGCGGTCCTCAATTCTAGGTACGGCGTTCTGGTGACGGGCAACAAGGTTGGGGTGGAGAGAAGCCGGGTTGACGTTAATCTGGAAAGGCCAGACAGGAGGCTCGTGATGGAGGCCATCGAAGAGGCAAATAAGATAGCTGCAAGGGGCGTTGACCTAAAGATATACTATCTTCCAAGGGAGGAGGCCATGAAGATCCCAGGAATAGTGAAGCTGGCTAAGGCGCTCCCACCAGCGGTCGAGAGGTTGAGGATAGTCGAGATTCCTGGAGTCGACATACAGGCGGACGGCGGCCCCCACGTGGCCAACACGTCTGAGGTAGGCCGTATAGTCTTCCTCAAGCTCGAGAACAAAGGGCGGAACAATAGGAGAATACACTTCACTCTGGAGCCCTAGAGGGGCTGGGAGCTGATATGAGAGCTGAGAACGTCGTGCTAGGCTGTGGTATTGCTGGGGCCTTTGCGGCCTACACCATAGCCCGTGAGGGGGGCGAGGTTCTGGTCATAGACAGGATGACGGTGGGGCGGGGCGCCACCCCAAACTCGGCTGGCGTTATAACAGTCCATCTCGACCTGGAGGAGGAGGTGCTCTTAGCGGTCAGGAGCATAGAGCTCTACCACGAGCTGGCCAGGGGAAGAGAGCTGGGGGAGCTGGGGCTCCGGAACACGGGCTTCCTAACAATCATGAATGGTGAGGAGCTGGATGAGTACTCGGAGACCCTGCGATCCCTGGGGATACATACAAAGGTCTATGACGGAAGGGAGCTTAAGGAGATGTATCCGGACCTGGTGATATACTATGATGAGGGGGGTGTTTGGAGCGGCATAGATCTGGTCTGCGAGCCGAGAAGAATGATAGGAGCTCTCAGAAACATAGTTTCTGAGCATGGCGCCAGGCTATTGAAGGCCGAGATAGCCGGGGTGAAGTGGGGTGAGGATGGCATAGATTACGTGTTGCTGGGGGACGGAACCCGCATCAGCGGCGACAGGTATATAGTGGCCCTGGGCCCCTACACAAGCAGGGTGACAGGGATCCAATACCCCCACATAATCTTAAGGTGCCCAGCCTTCAAATTCAGGCTAAACCTAAGGGGGAGCCTCCCGGCATTTGAGGACGACGTCTTCAGCTCGTACTGGAGACCAAGCAACCACTCGACCATCGTTGGAGGCGGGTATACAGCCGACTTCATAGAGGACCCCAGCGAGGCCTACACGATCCCCGGGAAGAGGCATCTGAAATTTACACTCAAGCTCATTAAGAGGCGGTTCAAGGAAGAGGTGCACCCAGAGCTTATCGAGGGCTGGACTGGCCCATGCAGCCTAACCGAAGATCTATCACCAATAGCTGGGAGAATCCGTGGAAACACCTATATGGTGGAGGGGCTAAGGGGGTATGGACTCATGCTGGGCCCCGCCCTGTCGGAGGCCGTTGCGATGATGGCCCTCGGAAAAAAGCCACCCATAAACATCTCGGCCTACAGCCCAGGAAGATTTGGTCACCCAGCCCCATAGCCCGCTCAGATCGCCGAAGCAGGCTCGTCATAGCCTTAAGCTCAGCCCACTAGCGGCACATCAGGGCGGCCCGTCAGTGAAAATTAAACCTCCATGCTTTAAATATTTGTTGCTCATCATTGCAACGCGGAGGCTGGCATCGATGTGCATAACTATGGGGCGGGGCAGGCCTGTGATCAATCCCTCTACTTGGATCAAGGCCAGAACTCCCTCAAATAGGTTCCTTCTCACATTCAATGTTAAGCACCTTAAGATGTTTAGGAGGCTTATGGATAATGTCGAGGGGGTTAAGCTACCTGCACCAGTTTTAAAGTCTATATGGGGGCTCCATAGGGGCGTTGATGTCTGCGTGGCTGCCTTATACTTTGGTGCCCCGGCGGCGGCCATGGCCTTGGAAATGCTGATAGCTGGTGGCGCGGATACCTTTATTGTTGTGGGCGGGGCGGGCTCAATAAGCCCAGGCGTGAAAATAGGTGACGTCTTGATACCGACGTGGGGTATTAGGGAGGAGGGGACAAGCTATCACTATGCGCACCATACCTATGTCCCTAAGCCCAACGCCCGGCTTGTTGACGCTTTATATGAGGAGTTATTAAGGCTTAGAGGTGATGTAGCATTTAATGTATTGAAGGGTGGGATATGGTCTACTGATGCGGTGTTTAGGGAAACTCTAGACAAGGTTGAGAGGTACAGTAGGCTCGGGGTCTACGGTGTGGACATGGAGTCAACAGCCTTGATGACCATTGCGGATTACAGGGGTGTAGACCTAGCTATAGTGACACTAATTACAGATGAGCTATACGAGGGAAAATGGCGGGTCGCCTCCGAATCTAGGGAGCGCCTCAGAAAAGCTAGGAGTGTGGAGAGGCTGGTGATAAAGACCTCACTAAACGCTATCACCAAGCTATAAGCTTGTAGTTGTCCGTCCGTAACATGAGGAAGATCGCCCACCGATCGAGAGAGGTGGGTTAGGGGCCTGTCAGCCAGATTTTAGATAAGAAAGTGGGCCAAGCATAGCATGAGAGGTCTGTTTTAACCTTTCATAAGTGCCGGGAGCCCTGAGCGTGAGGTCAGGTTTATGTTTTCCGTCGGCGTAATCAATCTGATGCTTAAAGAAACTCCGCTGTATGAGAGGGTTGGAAAAAGGGTTAGGTGCGGGATTTGTGAGAGGAGATGCCTCTTAGAACCAGGGATGAAGGGCACATGTGGGAATAGGGTTAATGTAGATGGTAAACTTATGTTTATAGGCTATGGGAGGCTCAGCGCCGTTGAGAGCAGGCCCATCGAGATAAAGCCCTACTTCCACTACTGGCCGGGAAGCTCGGCTTTAACCTTCTCGAACTGGGGCTGCAACCTCCTATGCCCGTGGTGCCAGAACTGGCACCTCAGCTTCCGCCACCCCGACCCGGATTCGGATTCATACTACCCGCCGGAGGAGATCGTCGAGCTGGCGTTACGGATGGGCGACGAGGGGCTCTGCGCGAGCTTTAACGAGCCTACAACTCAGTTTGAATATCTTCTTGACGTGTTTGAGCTTGGCTCTAGGAAGGGTCTCTACTCCTGCATAGTCAGCAACGGCTACATGAGCCTGAGGGCGCTGGAGATGCTGGCTGAGTCGGGTATGACGGGCTTTAAGGCTGATATTAAGGGCTGTCCGGACTCGTATAGGAGGTTCCTGGGGGCGGACGTCGAGGTGGTTTACAGGAATGCTAGGAGGGCGCTGGATCTGGGCCTACATGTTGAGATGGTCTTCCTCCTTATACCCGGGGTAAACTCTGGCAAGGAGTGTATAGAGTGGGTGATAAAGAGGCACCTCGACCTCCTCGGGCCGGACGTCCCCCTCCACATAAACAGGTATTACCCAGCCTTCAAGTTCAGCGAACCTCCAACACCCCTACCGCTCCTCGAGTGGGCTTGGAAGAGAGCCAGGGAGGAGGGGATAAACTACGTTTACATCGGCAACGTTCCGGGCCACCCGGCCGAGCACACGTATTGCCCGAAGTGCGGGAAGGCGGTTATAGTTAGGAGTGGATATGAGGTCCTGGAATACCTGCTTGACAGGGATGGCAGGTGTCCTCGGTGCAATACGGCGATACCGATAACGGGGAGTTATGTTAGGAAGCGGATCCGATGGAGACACATATTTTAAGATTTCCCCCATCTATATAACCCTTAGACCGACCTATATCTCCTGGCTATGTATAAGGAGCTCTTCGACCTTACCGGGAAAACCGCCCTGGTCGTTGGGGCGGCCTCCGGGATAGGCAGAGCGATCGCCGAGGGGTTAAAGGAGTTCGGGGCCTACGTTATAGCTGCTGACATAAACCTTGAGGGGGCCAGGGAGGTTGGCGACGAGGCCAGGTATGTCGATATCTCATCCCTCGAAAGCGTGAAGGAGATGTTCAAGGGGCTGGAGAAGCTGGACATACTCGTCGTAACCCCGGGGATAAACGTGAGAAAGAAGATCATAGACTACACCTACGAGGAGTTCCACCGGGTAATCTCGGTCAACATGATAGGGCACTTCTACGTTGTCAAGGAGGCAATACCCCTGATGATAAAGAATGGGGGCGGCAGCATAGTCCTGATAACCTCGATAAGGGCGGTGGTGGTCGAGCCCGGCCAGGGCCCCTACTCTATGACGAAGGCAGCACTTGTACAGCTTGTCAAAACGCTGGCCGCCGAGCTGGCGGAGTACAACATAAGGGTTAACGCCCTAGCCCCAGGCGTCGTCGACACGCCGCTAACCGCCCAAATAAAGAAGGACCCCCGCTGGTACAGGGCATATGCCGAAAAGTCGGCCCTAAAGAGGTGGGCGAAGCCCGAAGAGATGGTGGGCCCGGTTCTCCTCCTGGTCTCCGATGCCGGGAGCTACATAACTGGCACGGTTCTCTTCGCCGATGGCGGATGGACGGCGGTGGACGGGAGATTCGACCCATTTAAGCCCGAATAACCCCTCACATTTTTTAGACCAGCTCCCTAAGCTTCCTAACTATTGCGTCGCCCATCTCGTAAGTCCTGGCCGAGCCCCCAAGATCCCTCGTCCGCACCTTCCCCTCCAGCAACACCTCCGAAACAGCCTTCTCTATGAGCCTAGCGGCCTCAATCTCCCCAAGAAAGTCGAGCATCATCGCTCCAGAGAGGATCGTGGCTATCGGGTTAGCCACCTCAAGGCCCTTATACTTGGGGGCTGAGCCATGCATAGGCTCGAACATCGAGGTACCCTCAGGATTTATGTTTCCGGAGGGAGCTAAGCCGAGGCCTCCCTGGAGGGCAGCGCCAAGATCCGTCAGTATGTCTCCGAACAGGTTTGGGGCTACCACCATCTCGAAGTGCTCAGGATTCTTAACGAACCACATTGAGGTTGCATCAGCGAACAGCATCTCCGTCTCCATCTCCGGGTACTCTGCCGCCACCTCCTTGAAGGCCCTTCTCCAGACACTATATATGTGGGGCAGCACGTTGGCCTTATCTATGAGGCTAACCCTCCTCATCCCATGTTGCCTGGCGTACTCGAATGAGAACCTGATAACCCTCCTGGCGTTCCTCCCGGAGATAACCCCTATCTGGAAGCCGTACTCGTCGCTAGCGTCAACCCCAACCTTTAGGTCCAAGACCATCCTGTACAGGCTCCTCACGACCTCCAGGCGCCCAGAGTACGAGGTTCCGGAGAAACGGCCGCCAAGGCCTATGTAGAAGTCCTCAACGTTCTCCCTCACCACCACAAAATTTATGTCCTTCGGCCCCTTCCCGGCGAGCGGCGACCTCACGCCCGGGAGAAGCTTTATCGGCCTTAGGTTTATGTACTCATCGAAATAGAACCTTATGGCAAGCACTATGCCTATCTCGAGTATCCCCGGCTCCACCCTCGGATCCCCAACCCCTCCCAGATATATCGCCCTATACCTTGAAAGCTCCCTGAGATCATCCTCCTCAAGGGTCTTTCCAGTCCTGAGATAGTAGTCGGCCCCATACTCATAGTAGCTCCACTCAACCTCAAAGCCGAGCAGCTCCGAGACGGCATCCACAACCTTCACACCCTCCCTAATAACCTCAGGCCCTATGCCATCCCCGGGGATGACGGCAACCCTATAAGTCACCAAAGGCAAACACCATACACCAAGAAGCCTCAGCAAAGATAACCTTGACCTAAAACAATATTAGACTCTAGGCCTCACAAAACCGCCCTCCACCCCATAAACCCTCCCAGCAAGCCCATAAACATCTCCAAGATGGGTAGCTATGACCACAGCTCCCCCGCCCCTAGAAACCTCCCTCACCACGCCCAGCAAGACATCCACCTTGTC
>WAQG01000019.1 GCA_015520395.1 Candidatus Geoarchaeota archaeon | reverse complement strand
TATTAAGTTTTTCTTTTCTTCTTCAAAATTGGAGGGCTCTATTACCGCCACCCAGCCCTTTCCGTAGGGGTCCGTATTAAGTAGCTTGGGCTGCATCTTCAGTGCCGTGTTGATTTCCACGATCGTGCCCGATACGGGTGATTTAATTGGGCCAACCCACTTCCCAGTCTCCATAGTTCCTAATGGACGGCCGGCTTTGACCTTCCGTCCCTTCGGCATCAGCCTTACAAATACTATTTCGCCTGCCATAGCCTGAGCGAAGTCGGTTATCCCTACCCTGACCTTTCCATCCTCTATCTTTACCCAAAGATGATCCTTTGAGTATAACAAGCCCTCTGGAAACTCGTAGTCAAGTATCTTTACCACTGGGAACCACCATAGTTAAATTTGCATTATGGATATTTATACTTAAGGCTTATCAAGGCTAGATACATATGTGTCGGCGATAACATATATAGTATATTTAGTTTGCATATTCATATATACTAGAGCCCCAATATATAAGTTGTCCCTCCGCGAACATTAAAATATTTATGGCCTTAGGGTTATAGCAATGGTGTCATGGAGGTTTGGAGGCTGCTGGATGTCGGTGGGTTGAGGCCTGGGCAAATCCACTCAATTTATGAAGCTGTGGCCAAGGCCGTCTCTAGAGGGCTGGTTAAAAACACTCTTATACTTTGCTACCCGGCGGAGAGGTACATAAGTATAGGTTACCACCAGAACTTTAAAGACGAGATTGATGTGGAGAGGGCTTCCCAGCTAGGCATACCCGTCGTTAGGCGGCAGGTCGGGGGCGGGGCTGTACTTCTGGATGGTGACCAGCTCTTCTACCACATCGTTGTCCATAGAAACCATCCATGGGCTAAAAGGCCGTTGCAGGAGGTATTCGAGTGGTTCCTAAGACCCACCGTCCGGGTCTATAGGGACTATGGGCTTCCCGCCAGGTATAAGCCTATAAACGACGTTGTGATTGGTCATAGAAAGGCCTCTGGAAACGGGGCTGCCGACCTTGAGGATGCCATAGCGATAGTTGGCAACGTGATACTGGACTTTAATGTGAAGTTGATGGCTCAAATATTAAGGGTTCCCGACGAGAAGTTCAGGGATAAGCTCGTGAAGACCATGGAGGAGTGGGTCACGTCCCTGAGGAGGGAGCTGGGCTATAAGCCTTCCATGGAGGAGGTGAAGGAAAAGTACGTCAAGGCTTTTGAGGAGGAGCTAGGGGTCAAGCTTGAGGCGGGAGACCTCCTACCCGAGGAGAGGCATTGGATGGAGGAGATCGAGAGGCGGCTTACTTCAAGGGAGTGGCTTATGGAGCCGGCTTCCAGGGTTGATAAGTTTAGGAGGGTTGTGAAGATCTCCGAAGGACTTTACGTCTCTCAGACGGTCTACAGGGCTGGAAAGACGCTTAGGGTGATCCTGGTTAGCGATGGCAATGTGATCTCAGAAATCCAGATACTGGGCGACTTCTTCATGATACCTCATGATGCAGTAGAGTTGCTAGAGAGACATCTGGCAGGAATGCCCCTTAACGAGGGCGAGCTTCAGAGGAGGATAGAGGAGTTTTATCGGGAACATGGCGTCGAGAGCCCCGGGCTAACACCTATGGACATAGCTAAGGCCATAGTGGCTGCCGCGCCGAAAAGATAGCGCCAGAGATGGCGTGGGCTTTTGAGGTTTATATACCTGTTTTTTGCTTATTTTGTTGGTGCCGGGGTCGCCTAGCCGGGCCTAGGGCGCCGGACTCATAATCACCTTCCACACCTGGGGTTGGGCGCCCGATGAGAAATCCGGTCATCCCGAGTTCAAATCTCGGCCCCGGCACCACCTAATTGGCGATTCTTGAAGCATTCTATGGTGGCGTGAGGTAAGTTAGTATGCCATATATTCCCGTTACGATTCCCAGTGTTAGGTGTATGAGCCTTAGGAGCCTTATGTGGTTTGGCTTTAGGCGAACCCACCTGGCGAGCAAGAGCGTTACTCCGGTTGCCACAGTTAGGGCTCCAAAGAAGATCGAGACGTCGGCCAGCCTGTAGTGGTTGAAGCTTATAAGAACCTCGATGTCAGTCACCTCCGGTGCCCCACTGGGAATATGTATATTGGCTTCTGCTCGCTGGGTGCTCCTATTATCCGCTGCACCCAATCGTCGTAGAACGCCCCTATCGCCACAGTTCCGAGTCCTAGGGCTGTGGCCTGGAGATATATGTTCTGCCCGACGTGGCCTGCCTCAAGGTAAACATACCTAACCCCCCTCTCCCCATACCTCTTCGTGGTTCTTTCGAAAACCGCCATTATAACTATGTTTACAGGGGCCTCGAGAACCCACCTCTGCTCTAAAGCCGCCTTGTAAAGCTCGTAGCTATAATCTCCCTCCCTGTAGAGTTGGATGGAGTGTGTATATGGGTCGTAATGGTATATGCCTGCCCTCAAGCCCTCCACCCCACCCTCCTTAACAACCACGTAAAGCTCCAGGGGGTATGTTGCGCCAGCGCTTGGGGCGGCCCGAAACTTTAATCTAGGCTCCGTTATTCCCTGGGCGGCCCAGAGTATCTGTCCAAGCTCACTTAAAGTGAGCGGCTGACTGGTATACTCGCGGATAGACCTCCTCCTGAATATGGCCTCCTCGAGACTTACATCCCCCTTCAACCTGGGCTCAGGGAGTGGGATTACGGTCACGTTCTTCAACTTTGGAGCGGTTGGCTCGATCTTGGCTGGCGTCTCGATGGTCACAGCCCCGTATAACAGGGCCGCCAGCACTGAAAGGGAGATTATTACTATGATCACCGCGGCCGACACGTCCCTAGGGGGATACGCCATCTTCCATCAATCCAGTATTTGATTCAGCCTGAATATTAAGCCAGCCTTTACCAGATTGAGACCTGTGATTTGAATCTTACTATAATGTTTAATTAGTTAGACTCGCCTTATAGGTTGGGTGGACACCATGATAGAGCCCAGTCTAGTGTACAAGGCTCTGGCATACTCCAGCAACATAGCTCTTATGGCCGCTGGGATCACTATGATATATATGTCGACTGAGACGTTCAATTTCGCCCACGCCTCGAAGGTGTCCTGGGGGATGTACTTCGTTTATACGTTCTACAACTTCTTTGGAGGACACCCATACATCTACGTCCCTGTGGCGGCGATCTTAACAGGCCTCATAGGTGTGGCCATGTATCTCACGTTTAACAGATATCTTCTAAAGCGAGGTGCAGGTATGATCACCCTGATGATGTCAACGCTAGGAGCCGACCTAATTCTACTAGCACTGCTTAACATACTGGCTGACTACCTCTCAAGGGTGCATAAGCTCTACTCGAGGCAGATAAGGATGGAGATCTACGACTTCACAGTCGCTGGCATCCCCTTCTCAACCCTGATAGCCCTTATAATCGTCGTTACCCTCACGGCATCCATCCACCTGTTCCTAACGAAGACCAAGTTTGGGATAGCGATGAGGGCGACCATAGAAAACCCGAACCTCGCCGGGATCCTCGGTATAAATCCCGAGCTGGTCTACTTAACCTCATGGTTCATAGGCGGCGCATTGGCAGGCCTCGGCGGAGCACTCCTAGTCTTCATAATGGCTGGCTATCCCGTCATAGGCCAGTACCTCATCGTGACGATGTTTGCGGGCTCGATAGTGGGTGGACTTTACAGCATATATGGAAGCCTCCTCGGCGGATTCCTGGTTGGGTTGAGCGAATACCTGGGGATATGGTGGCTGTCCACGCTGTTTGGAGGAAAGATGCTGGCCTATAGGCAGGTCATACCGCTAGTGGCGATGGTGGTCGCACTCCTCTTCTTCCCACAGGGTCTCGGCGGAATCAAATGGGGCAAGGTGGCGAAGGTCGTTAGGGGTGAGAGAAGTTGATTGAGCTAGGCCAGCTATACATTCTGATCCGCTACATACTCATCGACTTCGCAATATCCATGATCGTAACCCTAAGCCTGAACTTCGAGCTCGGAATCGCCGCAATAGCGCAGTTTGGAAGGGTTCTCGCCGTGGAGATCGGCGCCTACGTTGCCGGAGGGCTCACCGGAAGGATACTCGCATACACGATCCCCGAGCTGAGGCAGTACTCCGGAGCCGAGTACTCCAACCACCTGATAAACTTCAAGCTTGTAGACACGATTAACAGAACCCTCCTGGAACACAACGCCCTCCTGTCCATAGGTATACTGATCCTAACGCTTGCCCTGGCAGCGATAATAGGTGGGATAGTGGGCTGGCTAACATCGTATCCAGCCATAAGGCTGAAGGAGGCATACCTAGGCATAACCCTCCTAGCCTTCGGCGACGTGGTGATGCTGATAGCCCAGAACTACGATCCAATAGTCGGCGCCACCCAGGGGGTGAGTGTCCCTGATCCCTTCAGGTGGGCAAGACCCTACAGCTTCGAGGCCGCCCTGATCATAGCCTTAATCCTGGCAGGCCTGACTTTCATCTTCTTTGAGATGCTCGTGAGGTCGCCCTTCGGAAGGGCGTTAAAAGCTATGAGAGACGACGAGGTGGCCGCCAAAGTCTATGGCAAGGACATAGTGAAGCTCAGAACCTACGCCCTCATCATAGGCTCGGCCTTTGCAGCTATGGCTGGGGCATACTACACCATGTACATTGGTAGCTGTAAGGCATTTACCTATACTAGGCTTACATGGACATTCTGGCCCTGGGCCTTCATGATGCTGGGAGGAACCGGCAATAATGTTGGTATAGCTGTGGGTGTCCTTATATTTGTCATAGTCAGAACGATCATTATTAACTATAAGACTTACCTGGAACCCTTCGTCCCCTTCGACCCAATATGGCTTGAGCCGATGTTCGTAGGGGTAGTGATAATATTGCTATCAGTATTCAGACCACAGGGCCTAATACCCGAGAAGCCTGCATTCACCATAAAGAAGAGAAGGATAAGAAGTATAATAGAGATAATGCGGAAACAGGCCAGCTAAATACTAAAACTCCATGTAAATTCATGATATATACAATCTTAGGATGCGTCTTGGAACATCATGTGATATAAATTTTTAGCCACAAATATTTATAGCCTCTATTAACCTATCATTTCTGTAGGTGGGAAGGCTATGGAGTCGAAGCTTATAGCAGGAGTAATAATAGCGTTGATAATAGGTATAATAATCGGCTACGGAGGCGCTATGGTGGCGGCCCCTGGCGCCCAGACCGTAACAACCACTGTAACTACGGGGGCTGCCACAGTTACCACGACCGTAACTGCCCCAGGGGCTGGAGGCCCTGGGCTTACTGGAGAGGTGACAATAGGTGCTCTGCTCACACTGACCGGAGATCTGGCCAGCTATGGAGAGAATAGCAAGGTTGCCATCGAGTATGCTGAGCAGGAGGTTAATCAGTGGCTCAGCTCGATAGGAGCTGGGTGGAGCCTTAAGGTTAGGATTGAGGATACGGCCACCGATCCAAAGACTGCCGCCGACAAAATCAGGATACTGCATGCGGCTGGAATAAAGATCGTTGTTGGGCCAATGACGAGCGCTGAGGTTAGCGAGATAAAGAGCTATGCTGACACCAACCAGATACTTGTGGTTTCCCAGTCATCCACCTCACCTGCCCTCTCGATACCCGACGACTTTATCTTCAGGTTCTGTCCCGACGACACCATCCAGGGCCCGGCCGCAGCCAGAATCCTCTTCGATCTCGGGGTCCGCTACGTCATACCGGTGTGGAGAGGGGATACCTGGGGTGACGGCGTAGAGGAGGAGACGGCGAAGGCCTTTAGAGAGCTTCTCCAGAAGGAGGGCGTTGAGGGTGACTGGCATGAGGGTATCAGGTATGCTCCTGGTGCCAAGGAGTTCTCAGTGGAGGTGGCACAGCTCAACGACTACGTCACGGACTGGATCTCCAAGTACGGTGCTGACAAGGTCGGCATATACTATGTCGGCTTCGACGAAGCCTCGATCTTCGCTGGTGAGGCTACTAAATATGATGCTTTAAAGCAGGTTGTTTGGGTCGGGTCAGACGGTACTGCCGGAGTTACAACCCTGGTGGAGCAGGCGGATGCGGCAGCCTTCAGCTGGGAGGTTAAGTGGCTTCACCCGATATTCGCTCCAACAGAGAACCCGAAGTACTTCAAGCTAAGGGATCATGTTATGAATGTCCTAGGCAGGGAGCCTGACGCTTATGCCTACGCGGCCTACGATGCAGTCTGGGTCATAGCGATCTCACTGAACATGGTGCAGGATTATGACCCCGTTAAGGTGAAGGCGGTATTGCCACAGGTAGTTAAGACCTATATGGGTGCCTCCGGCTACTTTGAGCTTAACGAGAACGGCGACAGGGCCTACTCAGACTACACCATCATGATAGTAAGAAAGACTGATGGGGAGTACAAGTGGGACGTCGCTGGCGTCTGGCGCTACACGACCGACACTATTGAGTGGGCTGAGTGGTTTAAAGCGTACCTACCCTAAGAATAAATATATCTCAAAATTTTTTCTCTTATAGGGGGTCAGATTGCAGCCTAAGGGGACGGTAGGCAGATCCGAGTACATCCTGGAGACCAAGAATCTGGTTAAGCGGTTCGGAGGTCTCGTAGCGGTTAACAATGTTAACATAAAGATTAAGCGCCAGACGGTCACGATGCTTATGGGGCCCAACGGTGCGGGAAAAACCACGTTTGTCAACACCTGCACAGGGGTCTTGAAACCTGATGGGGGTAGGGTGATATTTGATGGTAAGGATATCACCGGCTGGCCTCCCCACAAGATCTACGCATCAGGCTTTGTCAGGACATTCCAGATACCCGAGCCCTTCAAATCATTAACCGTGCTTGAGAACATCCTTGTAGCGATGAAGAACCCGGGTGAGAGCCCATTAAGAGCACCCTGGAAGCGAAGCTGGGTGAAGCATGAAGAGGAGAATCTTAAGAGGGCCTTCAGCATCCTCATGAGGGTTGGTCTAGATAAGTATTGGGACTGGGAGGCCTATAAGCTTGGGGGAGGTCAGCTTAAGATGCTGGAGGTTGCAAGGGCCCTTGCTGTGGGCGCAAAGCTGATAGCTCTTGACGAGCCTATAGGCGGTGTTGATCCAGTCTATGCCAATGACATCTTGTCGTATGTTAGAAGGCTTAAGGACGACCTTAAGCTCACCTTCCTTCTAATCGAGCACCGTATAGACATAGCGCTCCCCTTCGCCGACTACGTCTATGTGATGGATAGGGGCAAGGTGATAGCCGAGGGTACACCCGATGAGGTCGCTAATAACCCTAAGGTTATTGAGATCTATATAGGGTGATGGGCTATGGGGCTGCTTGAGACTAAGAGTCTATACTCCGGATACGGGAAGCTGAAGGTTCTGTTTGACATTAACTTGGAGGCCCGGGAAAAGGAGATAACCGTCATCGTCGGCCCGAACGGGGCTGGAAAGACAACGCTATTAAACACTATAGCTGGGGTCGCAACAGTCCATAGGGGCAAAATACTTTATGATGGAAAAAACATAGTAGGGCTACCCACCCATAAGATAGCCAAGATGGGAATAGCCTACGTTCCACAGACAGGCAACGTTTTCTCGGAGCTCACAGTAAGGGAGAATCTCAGAATCGCTGGCTATACGCTGGAGAAGTCCGAGGTTATGGAGAGGATTTCGGAGGTTCTGGGCATGTTTCCGGTTTTAGAGAAGTTCAGTGAGAGAAAAGCTGGCACCCTTAGCGGCGGGGAGAGGAGGATGCTGGCCATAGCGATGGGCCTCATGAGGAGACCTAGGGTTCTCATGCTCGACGAGATCACCACAGATCTAGCCCCGATACTCGTGAAGAGGGTCTTAGAAAAAGTTGTTGAGCTTAGGGACAACCTCGGTCTCACAATCATACTGGTTGAGCAGATGGCCAAAAGAGCCCTGGAGATAGGCGACAGGGCCTATCTCCTGGTCAGCGGGACGATAAGGTTTGAGGGTGGGTGTAGGGAGCTCCTCGAGCATCCTGAGCTGGCCAAGCTTTACCTCGGGATAAGCTAAGTCCTCACAAAAATCCTACCCTTTCTTATCTCAGCCCTACCACTCTGGACGAGCTTCTCAGCGGCCAACGCGATCCAGTATATATGCACCCTGAGCTTCTTGGCGGCTTCATCAAAGCTTACCCCGCGGGCACCGGCATCGGCAGCCTGCTTAACTATAAGGTCGGCTAGATACCTTGCAACCACCCCTGAGTTATACTCGATGTAGTCGATCAGCCTGATCGCCTCAGCCCTGTTCAAGTTTAATAGCCTCTGGGCGTCCTCGACCCTAAGGTGGGCTGGAAGCATCTTAGCCTCCCTATACTTGTCTACAAGCTTTATCGCAAGCCCCTCCAAGGCCTCAGCCCTCCCCACCACCTCCCCATAGGTTCCAAGGTATAGGTCGAGATCCACCTCAAGGACGACCCCGTCTACGGACACCACGTAAAACTTCCTCGACCCCTCATACCTTATAGCGACGAGCCCGAGCTCCAGGAGGTCGTTGAGGTGTTGGAGGGCTGTTGGAAGCTTAACCCCCAATTCCCTAGCCACATCGCTGGCCGTAGCTTTTCCACGAGCCCTGAGAATGCCCAATATCTTTATCTTAGGCCCACTCAGCAACGCTTCCATCAGCTTCCTAATCACTATTGGGCGGGTCGGCGGGATCCGAAGGCTCCCCATGACTACTCAGTCCTTTCAACCACGATACTAGCGTATCCGCCCGAAACGTGGAGGGTGAGCCTGTATGTAGGCGACCCCTCAATCCTCAATGGCCCCTCGGAGAAGCCCCCATAACCTGTAAACTCCCTTCCATCAACCTCTATAGCTATGGCGCCTCCAGAAATGCTCTGCTTAACTTCAAGCCCCGAGCCTTTAGGCGTTCTTAGGGTGAGGAAGGCTACGCCCCCTGAAACATCAAGCTTCACAGAACCTTCACCTACGTTTGTCAATGAGGCCTCGAGTTTCGCATAGCCGCCCGAAACCAGCAACCTCGCGGATCCTGATCTTAGATCCTTAACCTCAGCATAGCCACCTGAGACATCTACAGACGCCTCCAATGCCTCAGTTGCCACGTCCCATAGCAACCCACCTCCAGAAACGCTGATCTCTATTTTACTCAGACTTATCGGCGGAAGACTCATCCTAACGTTGTATCCCGAGACGTCTATGAGTAGGAGTGTTCCATTAACAACCTTTACAGCGTAATGTCCATCACTAGTCCTAGGAAACCAGCTAACGACCCTGTAAACCCTCACGGCGGCCTTCACACCATGGGAGACCTCGAGATACCCGCCCTCAACCCTAGCAACGATGGTGGACACATTAGAAACGTCGAGGGTGAAATTCTCGACTAGCTCGGCCTCACCACTGACGAAGATCCCCCTAAACTCTTTGAGGGCTACAGCCATCCATCCACTATGGGCTATGTAAAGCCCAACAGCTATCCCGAGGACGAGCAGTGCGAGGATGAAGATCCCAACATACTGTTCCCGCGTCAACCGACAACACCCCCGCTGACCCCCACGGCTCCGCCGATCCCCACGACGGCGGAGCCGTGGGGGTCAGCGGGGGTG
>WAQG01000018.1 GCA_015520395.1 Candidatus Geoarchaeota archaeon | reverse complement strand
GTGCCGAGAAGATCCCCGAACAGATAGTTGAGGCTGTTAAGACCCTGACGGGATCAATGGAGAGCATAATTTTTGACAAGGATTGGAAGGAGATCGGGAGGTACCCGGTTGGCAGGGTGTACGAGGAATTGGGCAAGGTGGAGGGTGAGGTAAAGGCTGTCGTTATGGATGGAGTTGTGACTCAGAGGATTATGGAGGTGGCCTATAAGAAGGGGGCTGAATGGCTGGTTGGCTATAGGATCTCTAGCAACATCTCCAGAAGGCCGGCGAACCTCAAGCTTCTAAGTTTCGAGAAGGTGCTTGAGACAACGGTAGAGAAATGAAGATATGGGTTGAGGATGGGAAGGGCAGGATACTGAGGGTGCGGCCCGAAGCTTTAGATGACCTGCTCCACCTCTATCTATTGCTGGACAGGGGGGATTTCGTGAGGGCAACCACGTATAGGCAGGTCAGGGTTGGTTTGAGGGGCGAGCGCGGCTCAAGGGTTAGGATGAACCTTACAGTGAGGGTTGAGAAGGTGTCCTTTCATCGCTTCTCAGACACGCTTAGAATAACGGGCGTGATTGTTGAGGGCCCCGAGGACATAGCTCCAAGGGGCTCCCACCACACAATCTCCGTCAAGGTGGGGGACGAGATTCTTTTGATTAAAGGTGATGGGAGGTGGAACCTAAAATACGTTAGGAAGATGCTTGAAAAGTCCCGGCAACCCAGGGTAAACGCCATGGTGATAGCCGTTGATCACTTCTCGGTTGGCGTCGGGCTTGTCACGGATCAGGGGCTAAGGGAGCTTTTTTCGAGGGAGCTGGATGCCCAAAGCAAGAGGTGGGGGTATCGGGCTGGTCGGGCGGGGCTTAGGAAGTTCCTCGAGGAGGTCGGGAGGAAGGTTGCGGAGCATTATTTAAAGCTTAGGCCCACCATCGTGATCGTCTATGGGCCGGGGTTTCCAAAGGAGATCCTGAAGGACATGCTCATAGCGCAGGGGGTCCCAGGATCCTCGTTGAGGGCAGTTCAGGGTTGGTCTGGTGGACTCGAAGGGCTTTACGAGGCTTTGAGGAACGAGGAGGTTCTGAGGATCATTGGTGCTTCGATGGCCGTGGAGGATGAACGCCTGGTTTCGAGGCTGTTTCGGGAGGAGAACGTAGCATATGGTTTTAGGGAGGTTATGGCGGCGGCGGAGCTAGGTGCTGTTTCGACGCTTCTGGTCTCGAGCAGGGTTCTCAAGGAAGATGTATATGGTGATGATATGGTGAAGCTGCTTAGAGAGGTTGAGAGGTATGGTGGTGAGATAAGGGTCGTCTTTTCGGACTCTGAAGCTGGGAGGCTCCTTGAGAGGCTGGGCGGAATTGCAGCCATCCTAAGGTTCAGGGTTTTTAAAGGAGGTTCAACCTCTTCTTAAGCCCAGGCTTCATGGCAGCCAGTTTTCTCAAGGCTTGCTCAACGGGCTCGTCGGGGGGCAAAACATACCTTATATATAGGCCTGTCCTGCCAACCCTATCCCTCCTCGTTAGAACCCTAACCCTCTCAAGCACAGTCTCCACATCTATCCCAAGCACATGGGCAACCTCCCCCTCCCTACCAACGACGCTGCTTTCACGGTGGCCCCTAGGTGTGGGCTCTATAAGCATCAGCCTCTTATTAACCCCCGGAACCCTTAGCCCCCTCCTCAACCCCTCAATGTCAAGCTCCCCTCCAAACTTGTAGAATTCCCGCTCGGTTTTATGCAGGTCTGAGAGGGGTATCGCTATCGTGGTTTCCTCATCGAGGCTCACTATGAGCTTTGGGACGTGATGTGGGGTCGCCTGAACTATCTCCCGGCTGTATATGGAGAAACCGCTGGTTTCAAGCACCCCTATCAGCAGCCCCTCCCCAACGCTAAAAGGGATAAAAACGTCGATGTCGCTATAGGGCTTTACATCTCCCCGAGCGATGCTCCCATGAACCAGAGCCCTTAGACCCACGTTGGACAGGGCTTCAAGCACCCTCAACGCCTTCCTCCTCTTTGAACGTAGGATCTGCCACCTCCTCTCACTATAAATAACCTCCCTAAACTCCCTGCGCATGACGGGCTTCTCAGCCTTAGGAGGACTCATACGTAAAGCCTTAAATCCAGCCCAGTATTTTAAGCTTAGGTGCCCGCCACGAGCCCGCTGGAGATACTCGCCCTAATAGCCGTGGCCTGGATAGCCTTCTATGCAGCTAGTAGGGTTAGGGTAGTGGCTAGTATGCTGAGGAGGCTTAACGTCGAGGTCGCTCCCTTCGTTGTGCTCTGGAGAACTAGAAGGGGGATGGGGCTTGTTGAGCGCCTTGGGATGCATAGGACAGTGGCTTCTATCTACGGTTACCTCGCGCTATTCTACTCCGTGGGCCTCTCGGCCTTTGCGATGTACTTCCTTGTAGACAACCTCATAAAAATAATCCGCCCGGAGACAGGCAAGGCCGCGGCATTCATCCCCCTGATACCCGGGGTAACTTTGAGGTTTGAGCCGGGCGAGCTAGCCCTAATACTCATCGCAATTCTCGTCTCCTTAACCCTACATGAGATGGGACACGCCATCCTGGCTGTAGCCAGAAACGTGAAGATAAGATCGGTGGGCGTAGCATTATTCCTGGTCTTCCCGGCTGGCTTCGTGGAGCTCGATGACGACTCGGTTAAGAAGGCCAAGAGGATCGACAGGCTACTCGTGTTCAGCGCAGGGATCATGGCGAACCTGATAATATGGGGGGTTGCGACAGCCTGCATGATGAATTTTCCTCTCCTAATATCCCCTGCCTACGAGCCTGAGCCTTCGGGTGTCCTGATCCTCGATGTTGTGCCGGGCTCCCCAGCGGCGCAGAGCGGGCTCATGCCCGGCGATGCCATAATAGCGATCAATGGGACGCCCACAATGAACATTCAGGGTTTTCTCGAATATATGGCGGATACAAGGCCGGGGGACGTCGTCGAGGTGTCGCTTCTTCGGGATGGCGGTATAGTCGTTGTAAAGCTGGTCCTATCGAAGCACCCCAACGGCGAGTCAGGCTTCATGGGAGTTAGGGTTTACAACTATTTTAGGCCTAGGCTCGGTCTTAGCCCCCTAACGCCCTACTACATCCTCTTCCTCCTCAACTGGATAGGCATAATATCGATAAGCGTTGCTATCTTCAATGCCCTTCCAATCTCGATGCTCGATGGGGATAAGATACTCGGCGAGATAGTCTCGGCACTGGGGCTGGGACAGAACCTGTACAACATCCTTAGGTTCGCGTCCCTCGCCCTCCTTGCTCTGAACCTAGCTTATGGGCTGGGGGCGTTCATGAATGTCTAATGCCACCTGTACGAAGTGTGGGAGGCCGGCTTTCTACTTCCGGGCCTACACAGGGGAGAGGCTGTGCATCAAGCATTTCTTAGAGTCCATTGAGGAGAACGTTAGGAGGAATATTGGGAAGAACAAGCTCTTCACCTGGAACGACAAGATAATGGTTGCCGCCTCGGGGGGCAAGGACAGCTCAGTCCTCCTATACATCCTCCATAAAATCGAGCAGGAGTTCCCCCACACCGAGCTCTTCGCCCTGACGATAGACGAGGGCGTCCAAGGCTACACCGAGCAGAGGGCTGAGATCGTCAGAAAGGTTATAAAAATGGCTGAAAGGGATGCCGGTGGAAGAATAGAGCATTACACAGCCTCCTTTAAGGAGAGGTACGGCTATACGCTGCAGGAGATCGTGGAGAGAAGCATGAAGATGGGCAAGGGGGTATCGCCATGCACCTACTGTGGGGTGCTGAGGAGAAGGCTCATCAATGTCATGGCTAAGGAGCTGGGGGCAACTAAGGTGGCTACGGGTCATAACCTGGACGACGAGGCCCAGACAATACTGTTAAACCTAGGCAGGGGAGACATACATAGGCTGGCTAGGGTGGGGCCCAAGCCCATAAGGGAGCTCCCAGGATTCGTCCCAAGGGTAAAGCCCCTAAGGTACGTTCCTGAGGAGGAAATAGCAGTCTTCTCCTACCTTAAGGGCTTCCCATTCATGAGGAGCGAGTGCAGGTACATAGGAACATCCATGAGGGGGCACCTGAGAGTTAGTCTAAACAGGATAGATAGGCTGCACCCCGGCTTCAAATACAGGATAGTCCAGACCTTCGATCAAATACAGCCGATCCTGGCGGAGAAATCAGCCCATGACGTCAAGGTAAGGCCATGCAAAAAGTGCGGAGAACCAACCACAGGCGAAATATGCAGAGCATGCCAACTGCTGGAGGAGCTAGGAATAGATTAAGCGGCGGCGACGCCCCCCGACCGCAGTCCCCCCAGCCCATAGGAGGCAGCCAGCCCTCCGCTCACGCCTGGTGGCCCGCGAACACCACCGCCCACCCTTAGGGCCGCTCCCTTCCGGGCCTAACCCGGTTCGGGTGGCTCAGGGGCTTCACCCCCTCCTCCGAGGAGGCTAGCCCCCTGCGGCAGCCCCGCGGGTCAGGCGATCACAGCTTCAGACTGGAGCCCCCTATGGCTCGGGGTTTCCACG
>WAQG01000017.1 GCA_015520395.1 Candidatus Geoarchaeota archaeon | reverse complement strand
GAGCTGCACTCACCAATAATCACTATCCTTCTTCCCTTGAACACACCCTCGCCATAAAGATCGACCTGAACCCTCCTCCTATTAATCATGAACCAGCGCTTCTCAACACGCGTAACCTCGTATCCAAACCTCCTCAACCTATAGGGAAGGTACAGCCTAGCCAGATCCTCCAAAGTGAACCCAACAACACTTGAAAGCCTACCAACCTCCCGCCCCAAGCTTTCAACGCGCTTGCTTAGCCTGGCCAGCGCATCTTCGGTTCGCTTCTGGGCTTCGGCAAGCTCGTCGACGCGCTTGCTTAGCCTGGCCAGCGCATCTTCGGTTCGCTTCTGGGCCTCAGCTAGAGCGTTGAGCCTCTCCTCAGTTCGCTTCTGGGCTTCGGCAAGCGTTTTTACTGCCTCTTCTGTTCGTCTCTGGGCTTCTGAAAGCCTTTCGATGCTTTTGGCCAGCCTGTCCACCGTCTCCCTTAGCTTGTTGAACTCCTCTCTAGTAACCCTTATCTCACGTACCTTATCCTCCACCACCCTTACTATAAATTCGTAAAGCTCGGCCGTTATCCCCATCTCTACCTGAATAAAGCGTGGAGACGTATATTTATTTATCCACTTGCATCACTAAACCTAAACCCTGGCCTATAATGAGGCATGTTGAGGAGGAATGACAGTCTAGGTTGGCTTCTACAGGGTTTTCAGACTATGGAGAGCGAACGTTGGCAGCACTATTCTTAATCTCCAAAGCCTTATATCCACGTAACTTTAATTTTGATTTATGTGGAAGCCTGCTTCTGGTTGGCTGGTTTTTGCTGACTCCTTTAGGTTTCTCTGGTGTAATAAGCGTTTGACCCTTTCCTGGATGGCGATGTTCGGGTTTGTCCCGTTGATCGGGCTTCCAGCCTTCTCGATGGCCAGGGATCTCCTTATCCGTCTCGGCCTTATCCGGTTCTTCAGCGACCCCATAACAATGAACATAGACGCCCTCATGGTCTCCCTAGTGGTTTTGAGCGTCGTTCTGGCCTACCTGATAATCGGGACGGCTAACCGCCTCTACACAGTTGAGGCTGGCGGCCTCCCTAGGTCGGTGGGGCTTCGAGGCCTCGTAACCCTTTCCCTGATGGCTGCTCTACTTTGCATTGAACCTTTCCTCTTCTGCGGTGTTTTCTACTTATATCGCATCTTTGGCTGGGATCCGAGAAGCCTATTTGACCCTTCCCTCATATTCGTCTTCATTGCTATATTCCCGGCTCTGGCTCTATACAAATCTGTTCTCCTCGCATGGGCATCGTATAAGGCCGTTAACATGGTTTCGAAACGGCCAGCGGTCTGGGGGTTCAGGGCTATGGTCTCTGGCAGGCTGAACGAGATTTTTGGAGTCGGGCTATTCATACTGCTCTGCACGGCTGCTCTAGTCATCCTCCCCACACTCCTATACATAGAGGGCTCCAGGCTCGCCCCAAACCCTTGGGTGGTCGACCTTTCAGCGGCCCTGACAAACCAGGTATTCCTCATCCTTGTTACTTTGCCTCTCTCCGCTCTTGGGTTGCTGGCCTCTATAGCCGCTGTCTTCTATACCCTCGTCTTCGTTAGGGTTGGTGGTGTTGTGTGAAGGGCTTCTCCATTATGCTTAGCCTGGTTGTCGTCCTCGCCCTTCTGACCCAGCTTACACCATCTGTGGCGGTCAGGCCCTTTAAGGGAGAAGTCGTAGATAGATCCCTCCTCATAGAGGTCTACGTGGAGAGGACTGTATTCAGGCTTATTTACGGCGTTAAGGCGGCTGAGGCGTGCTTGAACCAATGTTACATCGACTTCACGGTTCCTGGGTGGCTAAAGGTAGCCTCGATCTCGGCTGTGGATGTTGGGAGCGGCGAGCGGCTCCTGGCGTTTATCAAGGGCATCCCCCAGGATATGGGGATTGTCAGGGTCTATCTTCCGGCCCTGGAGGAGGGGGCTCAAGCCAGGTTTGCCGTAAACCTAACCGTTATGAACCAGGGATTCTGGGAGGTCGCCGAGGGGCGGGCCACCCTGACCATGGGGCTCGCCAGCTTTGGGGAAGGTTTCAGCGAGGTCAGGATACTTATGGCCCCTGAAGTGGCCGCAGACACGGCCGCAACGCCTCCTCCAAGCTCGACGGGGGGTAGGGAAGGGTGGGTCGAATACGTGTATACTAATACATCT
>WAQG01000016.1 GCA_015520395.1 Candidatus Geoarchaeota archaeon | reverse complement strand
TGGCGTAGCCCTCCCCTCCCCCCTCACCGACGAGCAGTAGAAGCCTGGTGTAGTCCCTTAGCAGGTTAAACTCCCTCAGGAGCTCAGCCCTCCTTGCATAGAGATCCTCCAGCCCTCCACCCAGGCCGAGGATGCGTCCATAAGCCCGGACATCACCCTTCACACCTGTGGCCCTCTCCTTAAAACTGAAGACCCTATATCTGCTGAACACCTCTGGAACTTCTATGCTGGATTCGACGGCCTTCGAGAGTATTGCCGCAAAGTACTGTGAGATGCCGAGGTTCTCTAGCTTCTCCTCAACCACCCTTGTCGCCTCTTTAAGTATCGCTAGCTTCTCCCTGCTGCAGCACCCAACACACCTTACAAGTAGGCCGGGGCCGGGGAAGGGCTGCCTCCTATATATCTCCTCGGGGATTCCAAGGTACCTTGCAAGTATCCTTACCTGGGACTTGTAGAGATTAGCTATGGGCTCGATTATCGTCACGCCATACCGTTCCTCCGGCTTTATCCCGATCTGGTAGAGCACGTTGTGCTGCGTCTTTATCCCACCCACAGTCTCTATCCAGTCGGGGGCTATGGTGCCCTGGACTATGAAGGATGCGCCCACACTCCTAGCGTAGCCGGAGAGAACCTTATAGAAGACCTCCCTCATCACCTTCCTTTTCTCCTCAGCGTCACAAACCCCGCTGGTCGCCCGGTAAAACTCTTCCCTGGCGTCGATGACATCGATCTCCAGCCCCATCCTCCCGTAGAGGTCTCTGACCCACTCGACCTCCCCAAGCCTCATGTAGCCTGTATCTATGAAGACCGGCCTCAGGGCATCGTTGAGGGCCAGCCAGGCTATGATGGTTGCAACGGCGCTGTCAACCCCACCCGAGACGGCGGAGACCGCAAACCTATCCCTCACGGTCTCCCTAATCGTCCTAACAGCGCTTTCAACATACACTTCAGGGTTGCTTTCCACGAGGGCGGGCTCGCCGAAGACCATAGTCCCTTCACACTCCCTGTAGGTCTTGGGGGAATTAAGTCTGCCTCCCGAGGATAGAGCCAAGACACTCGAGGAAGTAGTCCACCTCCTCTAAGGTGTTGTAGATGTAGAAGCTCGCCCTAACGCTCCCCTCAATCCCCAGACGCTGGTGGAGGGGATGAGCGCAGTGAAGCCCGCTCCTAACGGCTACGCCCATAACGTCGAGCCCAGCCGCCACGGCATCGTGGTGATACCCCTTTACGACGAATGAGACGAGCCCTGTCCTGTCCTCGGGCTTCAGAGGGCCGAGTATCCTTATACCCCCAAGCCCCATCAACCCGTCCATCATCCTTCTGACTAAAGACCTTTCATGCTCCATAACGTTCGTCATCCCTATCCTGCTAAGATACCTTACAGCCTCAACCAGCCCCAACGCCCCGGCAACATTCGGGGTGCCTGCCTCAAACTTCCAGGGCAGATCCCCCCACCTGGGGGAACAGAGCCTGTAATCCTCAGAGCATGGAACGGTCTTTATGGTTCCACCACCGCTCATCCCGGGCTCGAGATCTCTAACCGCCTCCTTTCTATAATATAGGACGCCTATGCCCATCGGCCCGAGCATCTTGTGCCCGCTAAAGGCTAGGAAGTCCGCGTCCAGCTCCTTCACATCGACCGGTATATGTGGAACCGACTGGGCGCCGTCGATCACGACTAGAGCACCGTATTCATGGGCTAACTTAGCAACCCTCCTAACATCGTTGATCGTCCCAACTACGTTGGAGGCGTGGGGGACGGCGACCACCTTGACGTCCTTGGCAAGCTTGGACTCGAGGTCGGCGTAGTCAAGGTAGCCCTCCTCGGTTATGTCGACGAAATCCACCCTGAAGCCGAGCCGCCGGGACAGCGTTAACCAGGGCAGCATGTTGCTATGGTGGTCCATCAAGGTCACGAGAACCCTGTCGCCACGCCCTACAAGGGAGCCCGCCAGGGTCGTGGCAACGAGGTTGAGTGCCTCAGTCGTGTTCCTCAGGAAGGCGACCTCATCCCACTCGGCCCCGATGAACTTGGCCACCTCCTCGTGGGCATCCTCGTAAAGGCGGCTGGCCTCCTGGCTTAGCCAGTGGAACCCCCTGTGGACGTTGGCGTTGTACTCAGAATAGAACCTCCTTATGGCCTCGATGACCTGCACCGGCCTTTGACTCGTGGCGGCATTATCAAAGTACACAAGCCTTTTCCCGTAGACCCTCCTGTTGAGTATCGGGAAGTCCTGCCTGATACGGCTTACATCTAACATAACCCATCTAAGGAATAGAGGGATGGATGTAAATTAAAGGTTTTCAGGCGGGAAGATTTTTATCCCGCTGAACCTGGAGCCCAGGTATAATAGAGACCTTGAAGGAGAGCATTTTCTCAAGACATCAGAGCGGCTACAACGGGATTTCCACCTTGCGGTTAATGCCGCCGGTAAAAGTAGAAAGCTAGAGGAGTCTAATACGTCCAATGCACATAACCCCCCGATATCTGAGTCAAAATAATAAATTCCACCTCCATCTTGAAGAGGCTCATTAGGAGCTCATTGAGCCTATTAGGGCCCTCGGGATGGCCGGGCGACTCGAAATATCCGACTTACATTGTCCCTGTTGGCCTTGAGGAGTTCCTCTACTGGTCATGTTAGGTGTCTGGACCAGCTCTGTAATTTATAGTCTTGTATAGTTAAGTTTATAAAGTATTTGTTTTCAATGTTGAGTGGGCTTTTTGGAGGCTGTGCAGATATCCCCAACCAGTGGAAAGGGCCTGAATCTAGAGATATTGTTCTCCACCGCTGAGAGGTGGAAGCTTCTTCCAACACCCGAGATGAGGCTGGTTGCACTCACCGAGGCAATGCTTCTTAAGGGTGCTAGAGACTACCTGATGGAGAACGGCTTTATCGAGATAGTTGCCCCACACATAACTAAGGCGACTGGTGCCTGTGAGAACATCGCGACAATGTTCGAGCTCAGCTACTTTGGGCAGAGGGCTTACCTGTCCCAGACGGGCCAGCTCTACCTAGAGGCCATGGCGATGTTCCTGGGCAAGGTCTGGACGGTGATCCAGAGTTTTAGGGCTGAGCCAGTTGCGGACGACAGGCACCTGGCCGAGTTCACTCTAATAGAGCTGGAGTTCCTGGGAGGCCTCGAGGAGCTGCTCAGCCACATCGAGGGGATCATAACGAGGATGGTTAGGGAGGCCTTGAAGCTTGAGGATGAGTACAGGAGGGCTGGTGTGGATGTTGGGAGGCTTTACGAGGTTAAGCCTCCGTTCGAGAGGATAACCTACACTGAGGCTGTGGAGCTTCTTAGCGACATGGGTGTGAGGTGGGGCGACGACCTGAAGAGCGTCCACGAGAAGGCGATTGTTGAGAGGCTTGGGGGGAGGCCGGTTCTGGTCACGCATTATCCAAAGGAGATAAAGTTCTTCAACATGAGGGAGAACGATGAGAACCCGGAGATAGTCAACAGCGTTGATCTCCTGCTCCCGTTCAGCGGCGAGGCGGTCGGCGGGGCTGAGAGGGAGTACAGGTATGAGAGGCTCTTGAAGAGGCTTCTGGAATCCCAGATGCTGAAGATGCTCATAGAGAGGGGAGGGAGCGTCGAGGACTTCGACTGGTACCTCAACATCTACAAGACGTTCGGGGGCAGGCTCCACTCGGGGTGTGGCATAGGGCTCAACAGGGTGACCCAGTTCGTCCTGGGCCTCAGCGACATAAGGGGTACGACGATATTCCCGCTTAACAGGGAAAGCCTGATGTGACCAGATGCCCCAGGCCTAAAAACAAAACCCTATTTTTTCCTGGCGATCGCCATGTAGTTTTGCGGGAAGGCCGACTTCTTCACGTCGAACCTAACCACCCTGTATAGCCAGGGGGCCGAGATCCTTAGGGTGAGGGATAGTTCCCACGGCGTGTAGAGGTGGTAAAACCTGTACACGATTCTTTGGCCCCTGATCCTCCATGGAACCTCGGCGTCCATGGGCTCCCAGAGCCTCCTGATGAGGGCCTTTAGAAGGCCCATCGCGAGTGGAAGGATTTGTCTGGGTTGCAGCGCGCTCCAAACAGTTATCAGGGTTCTCCCACCGGGCCTCAGCACCCTCCAGAGCTCTCTGAGGGTCTCCACGCGGAGTCTAAAGGTGGGTATGTGGTGGAGGAC
>WAQG01000015.1 GCA_015520395.1 Candidatus Geoarchaeota archaeon | reverse complement strand
GGTATAGCCTTCTCCATTTTTCGGCCATGTCGGGGAATGTGAAGGAGAGCCTGGAGAGGCTGTCGGGCCGGGCCTTGTAGGTCGAGGTGACGATGAACCTTACGCCCCTCTCCCACACGACCCTCACTAGCTCCTTGAGCTCGTCTGGGTCGTCGTTGAGGCCGGGGATTATCGGGTCTATGCGGACACCCACGGGGACGCCTGCCCTGGAGAGGGTCTCCAGGGCTTTTAGGCGGGCCTTTGGGGGTGGGGCGCCGGGCTCGTAGAGCCTGGCAAGCCCCTCGTCGAGAGTTGTGATGGTCATCATGACTGCTGTAGCACCCCTCTTCAGGAGATCCACGTCACGTAGAACCAATGACCCCTTTGTGGTTATCAGAACCTTAAAGCCTTCCCTGATGAGAAGGCCTAGGGCCATCCTAGTAAGCCTGTGATCCTTCTCCTCAGGCGGGTAGGGGTCGCTGCTCGTCGACATCTCTACGACAAGCCTCCTATCAGCCCTCCTAAGATCCCCCATAAGCCTCTTTAGGAACATGTTCTTCGGCGCGCTCTTCCTCACCCCTATATAAGCTGTGGCATAACAGTATAGGCACATGTGGCTACATCCCGTGTAGGGGTGGAGGGAGTATTTTGGCGGGCAGGTGCAGAGGGGGCTCCCCCAGGGATCGAACCTCCTCAACACTCTGCCCCGAAATCTGCCGGGCCCCACAACCCTCACCTCAGCTTTATGGCATATAGGCTCAACACCACACCGCCGATGTGCTCCTTAACCGCGACCGGGCCTATCAGCTCAGCTATGCGTTTAGCCAGCTCGTCGTTCCTTGGGAGTCTGAGGTAGGTTGGAAGTATTAGGGTGTAGCTTCTCCACCTCGATCTCCAGACTAACGCCGCCATTAGAGGGACTATGCCGCCGAAGTAGATGGCTGTGGCGGCTTTAAGGGGTGGGAACCTGGGCTTTCCTATATCTAGGAGAGCGTATATCCCACCAACCCTTAAAACCCTGTGGAATTCGGAGATGGCTAGCTCCATATCCCTAGCATCTCTTAGCGAGAAGGCTGTAATTATGCAGTTGAAGACCCTATCCCTGAACGGGAGCTTTTCAAAGACCCCCTGAACCCTCTCCACCCCGAAGTCGCCACTAGGGGCTGCCCTTAGCATTTCTCTGAGCGGGTCTAGCATGACAAGTATCGTCCTCGCCGAGCCCCGGTGCCTCATGAGGAGCCTTGACATGGTGCCGGGGCCGGAGCCGGCATCCAGGATTACGCCATCTACTCCCGACAGCCGGGCGATCACCTCGGCCCTGTAGCGCCCGACCAGCCCCAGCGACATGAAGTTATTGAACCATTCGTACCTTGGTTGAACATCCCTGAGCGCCTTGAGAACCTGTTCCCACATATCTCCAAGGCCTGTGCTCATCGATCCTTTATGCAACATGTCAGGGCTCGCATATATTGTGTACGTATATATTCTATGTTTACCAGGCTGGAAGTATTGATTTGACGTCGTTAAGTTTATGTAGATATTAACTAGAATACTCTAAATGGGGTTTACCATGTCCGAGAAGCCCACTATTTATAAGGGTTTAGAGGGGATTTACGTCTACGAAACAGCCATATCTTATATTGATGGGTTTAACAGCAGGCTCTACTACAGGGGCTACAGGATAGAGGACCTGGCTGAGCACGGCTCATATGAGGAGACCGTCTACCTGCTCTGGTATGGCCGGCTCCCGACAAGGCGGGAGCTAAAGGACTTCAAGGGCAACCTAAGGGAGAACATGGAGCTACCACCCCCGGTGATAGAGGTTATAAAGAAGATTCCGAAGGACACCCACCCCATGGAGGCCCTCCGAACTGTGGTCTCCTACCTGGGCAACTTTGACCCCGGGAGGTTCGATATGAGCCTCGAGGGTATGTTCAGGAAGGCGATAAGGCTGACGGCGAAGTTCCCAACGATAATAGCCGCTATAGCGAGGGCCAGGCAGGGTAAGGAGATAATAGATCCGGATCCGAGGCTCGGGCTGGCTGAAAACTTCCTCTACATGCTTAATGGCGAGAGGCCTCCGGAGCTATGGGCCAGGGCCATGGACGTATCCAACATACTCTACGCGGAGCACGGGATGAACGCCTCCGCCTTCGCCACCCTTGTGGTGGGTTCAACCCTCTCCGACTACTATTCGGCCATCGTTGCCGGGATAGGCGCCCTGAGGGGGCCTCTGCACGGCGGGGCAAACGAGCTGGCAATGAGGCAGTTCATCGAGATAGGTGATCCGGATAAGGTTGAGGAGTGGTTTGAGAAGGCCCGGGCCGCGAAGAGGAGGATTATGGGGATGGGCCACAGGGTCTACAAGTCATATGATCCAAGGGCCAGGATATTTAAGAAGTATGCGAAGATGTTTGCTGACAGCGTGGGGGGTGATCTAAAGAGGTACTACGAGGTTGCCGAGAGGCTGGAGGAGGTGGCGTTGGCCAAGCTGGCCGAGAAGAGGATCTTCACCAATGTCGACTACTGGAGCGGGATAGTTTACATGGGCATGGGGATACCACTAGACTTCTACACGCCGCTCTTCGCGATGGCGCGAGTTGCCGGGTGGTCGGCCCACCTCTTTGAGTATGTCGCCCAGAACAGGTTGATAAGGCCTAGGGCCTACTACGTTGGCGAGCTTGATAAGGAGTATATACCCCTAGAGCAGAGGGGTTAGAGGAGAAACATTTTTTCAACCCCCTCACAAATTTTTCTCATAGCCTTGATCTTCGTGGCGGGCGCCTATCCACAGGACTCGGGAAAAACATCCCTTGCACTGGCCCTGATAGGATCCCTAAGGGCTAGTGGTGTAAAGGCTGGGGGATTCAAACCCCTGGCTGGCCACAGCCTCTGGTGGCAGTACGAGTCCTACCTGAAGTCTCTAAGAAGGGGGAGCCTCTTCGGGATGGACGCCTACAGGCTTTGGATGGCGTCCGGCAGGGTCACCCCCATAGAGGTCGTAAACCCGGCGGACGTCCTCCTCTCGGTCCCCATACTGAGTGAGACGAGGGCCCAGAGGATCGCCTACTCCCCCCTCTCATACGAGCTGTTCGTCCTTGGCCGCTTCACTATCTGCCGAGACGGGCTCAAACACATCATCTATTACAGGGGGAGGGGGCTGCCCCGCCTCCTAGGGGCAGAGGAGCTCTTCAAGAAACTTTCAGGCAGGGCTGAAAAGCTATTCGAGGTTTCAAGCCTCGAGGAGTACCTGAAGCTACACTCTAGGTATTATCTTGAGGCGGTCAATAGCTGTTTCGAGGTTCTGAGGGGGAGAGTTGAGGAGGTGGTCGTTGAGAGCTTTAATGACTCGGTCTATCCGTGGCCGGGCGTGGAGGAGGCTAGGGTTGTGGCTGTCTCCGCCCCACCGGAGGTCCTGATATATGAGCCTGAAATGTTCTTCAACGCCCTAAAGGTGCTCGGAGACCCATACACAAAGGTTTACAGCGACATCCACGGAGTTATAAAGCCTATAGATAAGGCCCGGGTGAAGCCCCTCCCCACAAGCATGCTAAGAACCATGAGAGGCCTTATGGAAGCCTACGACGAGGCGGTAAGAAAAATTTTAGAGTTCATTCAATAGATCTAGATGATGCGATGATGAGGATGGGACGAGCGACATAGATGAGCTAAATCCGCGGGCCTGAGCAAGATCCTCCTTAAACATGTCCCCCTTGATATTCAGCCCAGAACTTCAGTCTCTCCACGGATTCTTCAGCGGTCTTCAGCCCATTGTAGAGGAGGTAGAAGGCCGCTATGAAGAGGATTAGTGGGATTGCTGAGAATATACCGAACACCGTTGATAGGAACTCGAATAGGAGGTAGGCGTAGCCGACCTTAGCCCCCATCTGCGGCCTCTCAACCTCCAGGAGCTCCCCGATCCTCCCCAGGGAGTAGTAGTGGGCCGCCATTACGGAGAGGGAGACTAGGCCTAGCAGTATCCCGCCCACCACAAACCCGGGAGGCACAGGAACCCCAGCATAGGTGGTCTTCACCCTTGTCGAATTTAGGATCAGCGAGAATAGGGTCGTCGAGGCCGCGGCCCAGATCATCATGGCCGCCGAGACCTTCTCCATCAGGCAGAACAAGTCCTCAGCCCTAGCATAAACCTTGCAGAGGCGCCCGAACCCCAGGTAACTGAAGTAGTAGAATAGCAGGGTGAACACCCCGTCCACCACGACCGACGGCACCATAAACGATAACGCGACCTCACGGTACCTTCGAGCCAGCCACACACCATAGCTGGCGACCCCAAGGTCGGTGACAAGGGCTATAATCAAACCAGCAAGCTCAACAGCCAGGCCAACCCTCAGAGAGAAAACCCCATTTAGAATTAACCCATAGTCGTAGGTCTCTCCCTCAACATTCACCGCAGGCAACCAGTAACCATTAAGCTTTATTTGCATTTCGCTTTGTTCGCATCTTAAGACGCCAACTAATCTATTAGGTTAAGATCTGACGAAGCAAAGCATATCGCTATCATAGTCAGGACACCTAAACTTGACAGCGTCCTCAATCCATCAAGGCGGGGGGCACCGCATAGGGAGAGTGAAGCCAAAGCTGATACAGCAGAAACATCTTTAAACCCCAATAGACGATATTAGATATAGATGATGATTGAACTCCCTGGCCGATAGGTGATGAGGTTTCTGGTCGCTGAAAAGGTTTTCTGATCTCCACCCATTCCACAACGCTTTCTAATTGTAATTTAATTTTTACACTTCTCTTCCTTGTCTGATTATTCGCAGTTTTCAGTTATGGAAAGCTTTTGAGTCTTCATGGAGCAGCCTTTACTCCTTAAGAGTATTGCCCCGCCCCTTAAACGTTTAGGATGGTTGGTAAACGGTCTTGTCAAGTTTGGCCCTGAAAGGTGAATTTGTGTCTTTAGCCGATCCCTTATCCGGCACAGCTCTTTCCGTGAGGCTACATTTTTCTTTTTGTTTAACATATTACTGTTTGGTGCGGGGGTGGCCGAGCCAGGACGAAGGCGCGGGACTTAAGATCCGCTGGCCCTGGGGTTGGATGGGATATCCCGTGGCGGTAGCGCCGTCGTGGGTTCGAATCCCACCCCCCGCACCACCCCTGTTTTCCTAGCTTACTGGAAAGGTTTTGGATGGGTCTAAGACTCGGTATTGTGACGTGGAGCAGTAGCCGTTACTGGCGGTAAGGGTGGGACTGGGAAGTAATGTGGCTGTGAACCTGGCGATTCTCCTGTCGATGGAGAGGAACTCGTGCTCGCCGGTCTGGATATGAGGGTACCGAATGAGCATATGCCTTTGAGGGTTGAGCTTGGGATTCGTGAGGACATACGTCATGACGCCGTTCTTCGATATGTCTAACGTGTACTGGGTGTGGGGTTTGCGCCAGGCTTTGCGGGAAGGGCGCTATAATAATGACTGGGGATGAGAGGCTGCTTCTGGTTCCCCGGATACACCCCGGGTGTAGGATATGCTACTTCGCGTGTCCCTACAACACCATCCTGGAGGGGAAGAGACTGGTTAGGTCTATTGAAAGGGTTGCTGAGAGGCGTGGCGTGGGGATGGTTACCAGCATATTTTATAGTGGGGGGATGGCTGAGATATGCTCAAACTTGTAGGCGTGGCTAATAAGGAATCACCAAGGGAGCCAGTGCTCCATCACCCAAAACCATGTTGACCTCAGAGTTCAAGTCCTTTTAAGAAACCTTTCCACAGCCACCAGGGCGGCAGCCCCCAGAACCACAACAATCACCACGACTATATACATCCACCTGGTAACCCCCTCAACCGTGGTGACACTGGCCGATGTTGGAGTTCCAGTCGCCGTGGTCGTAAAAGTGGTTCTTACGCTTGTCTCCGTGCCCTGCTGGGAGGTCCAGCTGCCCGGAGAGGCTTGAGTGACGGTGGTTCCTCCAGGCTCGATCACAACCTCCCCCCTACCGCCGATGGCTAGGGTGTAGAGGAATAAGCCGTCCTTGTGGGGCTTAACACACCAGCTGCCGATGTCCAGCGACCCGCAGTCTCCTACTCTTCTCAGGAACGTTGAATCCATCTTGACCAGGGCGGTGTCCGGACTTATTCTTAGGAAGAGCTTTATGGTTTTGGGTGGGGAGCCGTTCAGCTCTATGGCGTACCCACCCCCGCTCGTGAACCGTCCCCACGCTAGGAGGTCTTCGGGCCTCTCACAGAACCTTCTGGAGTAGTAGACGGGGGGTATCGGCTGGAATGTTTGGCGAACCTCGACTCCCCCCTCTGGCTCCACGTCCCCCGGCTCCCAGTCCCTGGTTATCGTTGCGAACCATATGCGTGAGCCTTCGAGGGCTATGTACCTGCCGGGTAACGCGGCTTCGACGACCATCCCGCCCCCACCTACCGAGACGTATATGAAGGCCTCCGAGTCGAACCACCCAGTCTTCTCGTTGTATCTCCCGACCATGCCTCCCCCAGACAGGTATATCTCGGCGAGGTAATCCGCCCCAACCACTCCTATGTCGGGGTTCCTGTAGCCCGTCTCCGGGTTCAGATCGTGGTCTATGAATATCCACCATCCGTTCCCCTCGAGAGGCTCGCTAACCTTGATGTAGAAGAAGGAGTGGTGCCCATTCCCCAGGTAGCCGCACCCCGCTATGTCGAGACCAGCCACGCTGCCACCGGGGGCGCAGCCGATGTTCTCCTCCCAGTCGGACAGATCCCCGTCCACAGCTATGCTGCGAGCCTCCAGCTTGTATGGGAGCTCGAGCCTATATTCCCCCTTCCCCACGTAGACCTCAACGATCCCCCCCGTAAAGGCCCTGGAAACCACTCCCCTCTCCAACTCCATGCTTGGCTGGGGATCTATTGGCGACCCTAGGGGGATGATGGGCATTGGGGGAAGGCCGCCGCCCATAGCGAAGTTCTCTATGTTCGCAAAGCTCCAGCCGGCCAGCCCCATAGCCCTGGCAAAGAGGTAGTCGAACATTATCATGCTTAGATCTGAGGGGTCGGCATAGCTGTGGGCTATCGTCCTGTTTAAGAGGCCATGCTCCTTCAAATACCTCCACTTGGCATATCCGTTAATCCAGTCATATGGATTCTTGGCCTCGGCCAGCTTGAAGAAGTCCGAGACATATCTATATCTCCCATCCCTCCACGTGGAACCCCAAGACTCCCAAAGGTAGTAGTCTCCATACCCGGCATAAGCCCTAACCCCATTTATGAAGACCTTCAGGCCCAGACTGTGAGCGTGGGAGACGAAGAGCCTAAGGCTCTCGTCAAAGGCCCTGACCAGCGGGTTTGATGGGTTCAGATCATCGGTGAAGTAGGCTGGGTCACACTCGTCGAGAAAAACTCCATCCACCCTTCCAGAATACCTCGATATAAGTTCCATAACATATTTCCTCCACCCCAAGACCCTCTCATTCAGAAGGCCCTCACCCTCGGCAACCCAAACCCTGTAGCTGCTCCCCAAACCGACAGGCCTATCTGCCTCACTCAAATACATGTAGACCTCCGCTCCACCCTCTCTGGCCATCTCGACGAAATCGTACTGCTCGACCAGCGTGACGTCTGTGCCGTCAAGTATAAGCAGGTCAAACCTATGGAGATGGACATCGGAAGTATTCAGCCACCCATAGTAGGTCAAGGAGTATAGAAACGCCCTCGCATCCTCAACACCAACTACATCTCCTGGAGGCGCGGTCTGCCAAGGAGCGGTTATAAAGACGATTAAGGCCAGCAGGGCAGGTAGCCAGGGCCTCATATCATGGTGATACTGCTTTAGGAATATAATTGTTGATCTACCACCACTACAAACCTTTATAGGGAGAGCTCCATCAGTGTGATGACCTCCTCCCCGCCCTTAAATGCGAGGGTTCCTGCGGGGAGGTTTGCGCATACCCAGCAGTGAGCATACACGGGATGGGCCATCACCCCTTTCAGTTGTAAGAACTATTATCAATAAGAGAAGCCCCTTAAGGGACCTCTCCAGGCCTAGCTGGCCATAAAAATCTCGAACATTTATTTTGCTTAGACGCAGTAGTTCTATATTGATGTCACTGCTCGGGCTTGAGGAGGCAATAGTTAAGGCTGTGGAGAAGGTTTACCCAAGCGTGGTTCACATAAGCACTGTCAGATACGTTGAATACTTCTTTGGGGCGGAGCCCGTCAGGGGTGTGGGCTCCGGCTTCATAGTAATGCCGGGTGGCTACGTCATGACAAACTTCCACGTCATAGGCGGGGCTTCCGAGGTCTACGTGACAGTTCACGATGGGCGTCAGACCTCCGGGAAGATAGTAGGGGTCGACCCGGTGACGGACATAGCCATTGTTAGGATAGGGATCAGAGACCTCCCCGTCGCGGAGCTCGGGGACTCCGATAAGCTTAGGGTCGGGCAGGTCGCAATAGCCATCGGAAACCCGCTGGGGCTTGCCGGGGGCCCATCCGTGACGGTGGGGATAATAAGCGCCCTGAATCGCCACGTTAAGGCTCAGAGGGTCATGATGGGCCTGATCCAGACTGACGCAGCAATAAATCCTGGAAATAGCGGAGGGCCCCTTGTGGATACGTCGGGCAGGGTCATAGGCATAACGACGGCAGTCATACCCTTCGCCCAGGGCATAGGGTTTGCAATACCCATAAACATAGCCAGAAGGGTTGCTGAGGACATAATAAGATATGGGAGACCTCTACGCCCATCCCTTGGGATCCTGGGGGTCACGGTGAACCCGGCAATGGCGAGGTACTATCGGTTGCCAACCGAGAAGGGCGTCTGGGTTCTCGACTTTGCTGATGATAGCCCAGCCCTCAGAGCTGGCATCATGAAGGGCGACATAATAGTTGAGATGGCCGGAAAAACCATTAGAAGCATTGAGGAGCTTCAAAGCGAGCTACTTAAGCTGAGGGTTGGTGATAGGGTCAAGGTGATCGTCAATAGAGGTGGCCGTAGACTGGAAAAAGAAGTCGTACTAGGCTTAGCAAGATACTGAAATAACTATAAACCTGCAGACAAACAAGTACATCATCCAGCCACCCAAAACCCTAAACTAAACTTAAGGCTCAGCCGAGACACTAGCTCCATGATAGATCACACCGAGAATTAGGACTCTTAAATCCCTACCCCTCTCCTCATCAGGTTTATATCTGGTAATCCCAGAAATGTTAGTGGGCGGCCGTAGTCTAGCCAGGACTAGGACACCGGCCTGCCACGCCGGCGACCCGGGTTCAAATCCCGGCGGCCGCACCAAAATTTACAATAATTAACTGTTCTTCGCTCATAGAACAGAGGGAGTGATAAAAATAATGTTTAGTTTTTGCTTAGGGCTACCAGCCTAGCCAGTCTGGTCTCCTGCCAACGTCTATCCAGTCCCTTTCAACCTTATACTTGCCGTTCTCTATTGTGAGAACCATGGCCTTAGTGTTGGGTCGATGGTCGGTTGGGGTGTAGGTTATGGGCGGTAGTATGCCCTCCTCCGGAAGCTCCTTATCCTTCCATGACTCGAGGGTCTGCTTTATCTTCTCACCCGAAATCTCGCCGAACTTGCTGAAGGTCTCCTCAATGGCTAGTATCGCCATCCTGGCATTCAACCAGCCCCTAATGTAGGATGAGACCGGGAAGTAGTCGTGAGGTCCGAACCTTGTTACGGCGTCCTTTAGGGTTCTTAGCCCAGGTGCCTTGTCCTCAAAGCCCCAATAGTAGTGCCCGGTCATGCCCCATATGCCTTCAGCTGCCTCGCCAGCCAGCTTTATCAGATTTTCATCGTGGCCCCAGATGTTGATTATTATTCGGGCGCCTAGGTCTAGCTTCTTTGCATCCTTCGCAAAGACGGCGGCAGTCGCTGTGGTGTTTCCGAACCAGACGAAGTCGGCTCCGTAGTTCTTTATTGCCAAAACCTGTGAGGAGGTATCAGTCGCCTTAATGCCGACGTTCTGGTCTGGCCCAACCTCTATACCTAGCTCCTCGGCAATGCTCTTTATCGCCTCTATGGGCGCCCTACAGTAAGGCACATTGAAATCATATGCGCAGACAAGTTTTGGAGGCCTGCTCTCCCCATGTTTCTCCCACCACTCCTTAATGTACATCATCGCGGCCCTTGCCTGGTCTGAGTAGCTGCATACCGGATAGAAGTTGTATGGCGTCTTCTTGGGGTCGTCCAGGTGGGATGAGTAGCTTGCCGAGATATATACGATCTTGTCCTCAGCTATCTTGGGCGCAAGGGCCTCGGTGTCGCCGGTGCCCCAACCAATTATGACAGCAGGGTTATAGGTTGATTTATATTGCTCATATATGGAGACTGCCTCGGGTACCTTATATGCATAGTCGGTTCCAATAAGCTCGACTGGGACACGCTTATCGCCCAGCAGAATCCCGCCCTCAACCTCGTTAACCCACTTAACACAGTTCTCAGCACCCCAGGCATAGTCAACACCAACATCCGATGTAGGCCCGGACTTGTCAAAGAGGGCAGGTATAGTTATCTTGGAAGGGACAGGAGAGGTGGCGGGTGGAGGAGAGGATGTTGGAGATGTGGTTGCTGTGGGGGTTGGTGTGGATGGAGCCGTCTCCTCGCCTGGGCGGCGAAGAAGCATATAGGCACCAACCCCGGCAACTGCAACAACAACCACACCACCTACAATGGCGATGAACTGCCTTCTAGTAAGGCCTGCCATAGATTAAGCACCCCTCTAATGAAGAGATTGATGGTCAAATCTATTTAAATCTAATCTCACCTACTCTATGTTTTATATATGTATTTAGTTTATATGTATGCACATCCCTCCATATTAGCTATATATTTCAAACATCGAGTATTTAATACAAGTATACAAATGGTTCATATTTGTGCATAATGTGTGACATATTGAGCATACATATTGAATATATACATAAATTCAAGAATATGGAATTCGAACTGAAATCAATGAAAAATATTTATTAGGAAAGCTCGCTGATAGCTCAATTGATCAACCATATTATTGAATGACTATTTGCATCTTTAAAACTTAAATATGTTCATATCACCTAAACTTACTAGGGATGCCATGCCCGGCAACTTTCTGATCCTGAATAACGTGGAGGTCACCTTTGACCCATTTATCCTCGTCATCAAGGGTGTCTCAATGGAGGTTGAGAAGGGGTCGATCGTCGCCCTGCTGGGGGCAAATGGCATGGGTAAAAGCACGATACTAAAGGCCATCTCCGGCGTTATTAGGCTTGAGAGGGGGCGTGTTACTAAGGGGTACATAGAGTTCAATGGGAGGAGGATTGAGAACATGATGCCCGACGCGGTTGCGAGGCTCGGGATAACCTATGTCCATGAGGGTAGGCACGTCTTCGAGGAGCTGACCGTGGAGGAGGACATATTGTCAGGCCTCTATGGAAGAAGGAAGATGGATCCGAAGGATGCTCTGGAGTTTGTCTATAACTACTTCCCTAGGCTTAAGGAGAGGAGGAAGATAAGGAGTGGGTATCTTAGTGGTGGGGAGCAGCAGATGCTTGTAATTGCCAGGGCCCTTATCTCCCAGCCTGATGTTCTCCTTCTCGACGAGCCGTCCTTGGGTCTGTTCCCAAGTGTGATTAATGAGATTTTCGATATTGTGAAGAAGATTAACGAGTATGAGGGTCTAACGGTCATATTAGCTGAGCAGAACGTTAAGAAGGCGCTTGAGATAGCCGACTATGGGTATGTTGTGGAGGGCGGCAAGATCGTTCTTGATGGGACGCCAGAGAAGCTCATGAATAACCCCGACGTTCAGGACTACTACCTCGGTATCGGCAGGGCTGGGAGGATAAGCTACCAGGATGTTAAGTCGTATAAGCGGAGGAAGAGGTGGATATCTTGAGCGGTTTGCCCATACTTGAGGTTAAAGACGTCTCCCTTAGGTTTGGAGGCGTTGTGGCTCTTCGTAGTGTCAGCCTCTCTGTTAACAAGGGCGAGATACTGGCCATAGTTGGGCCGAACGGCTCGGGCAAAACATCGCTCCTCAACTGTATATGTGGCTTCTATAAGCCACAGAGCGGCAGGATATTCTTTAAGGGGGTTGACATAACCAGGATGCCCATTCATAAGAGGATGGAGATGGGGCTTGGCAGAACCTTGCAGACCCCCTACGTGTTCCCTGGAACCGTCTATGAGAACATCATGGTCGGCTATGTTGTTAGGAATGGTGGAATATTTAGGAACCTTACTTATGGGGCCGTTGAGGAGGCCCGCAGGAGGGCGGAGGAGCTAATAGACTTCGTCGAACTTGAACCGTATAGGGACGCAATAGCTACTGAGCTTCCCATGGGGCTAAGGAAGAGGGTTGAGTTGGCGAGGGTTCTCATGTGGGATCCTGAGGTCATAATGCTTGATGAGCCTGCCTCAGGTCTGAGCTTGGATGAGAGGAGGGATATGGCCCGCTTCATACTTGAGCTTAACGAGGTTTGGGGTAAGACTATCATATTGATTGAGCATGAGATGAACATGGTTAAGGACCTCGCCCATAGGATTATCGTGATGGATTCTGGCAGGAAGATCGCTGAGGGGTTGTTTAAAGAGATTACTCGAGATGCCCGCGTCCTTGCAGCATACCTGGGGGAGTGAGATACGTGAGCCTTGAATACCTAAAGGTTTCTGAGAAACTGGCTGAAAAAATAAAATCCGCGCCCGAGTGGGTTAGGGAGTATCTTAAGGATGTACCCGAGGAAATAGTAGACTTCACTTACGGGGAGGATGTGGAGGTCGAGATCCCCGAGGCCGACACCTTCCCGAAGCTTCTCCTCAAGCTTGCCGAGGAGAGGCCGGGTGATACAGCCCTCAGGGAAAAGGAGTATGGGATATGGCAGAGGATAACCTGGCGGGACTACCTCGACAATGTCAAGAAGTTTTCACTCGGCCTTCTGGCCATGGGCTTCCAGCCAGGCGACAAGCTGATCCTTATAGGTGATAATAGGCCGGAGTGGGCCTACACCTACCTCGGCACGGAAGCCGCCCTTGGAATACCTCTCGGAATCTACCAGGACAACCTCCCTGAACAGCTCCTCCCCCTAATAAGGAATGCCCGTGCCAGGTGGATATACTGTGAGGATCAGGAGCAGACGGACAAGATTCTAAAGATCCTTGACCAGATCCCTGAGGTCGAGAAGATAATTGTTGAGGACTGGACGGGAATGTGGAGATATAAGAAGAACCCTGAGTGGGGTCATAAGCTTGTGAGCTTTCGGGAAGTCCAGAAGCTTGGCGAGGAGCTGATGGAGAAGCAGCCAGGCCTCTTTGAGAGGAACGTCGAGTCGCAGAATAGGAGGGATCTGGCATGCTTCGTCACATCCTCGGGGACCACAGGCACGCCCAAGCTGGTTATGCTGAGCTATGAGAACATGTTGTTCATGGGGTTGGCGATGCAGAAGGTTGTGCCTATGAGTAAAGATGATGAGTACTTCTCCTTCCTCCCCTTCGCGTGGATAGGCGAGCAGATGATGACTTTCAGTTGTGGGCTAACAGTGGGCTACAAGGTTAACTTCTATGAGGAACCGGAGACGGTCTGGAGGGATCTCAGGGAGATCGGGCCAACTATAATGTTCTCACCGCCCAGGATATGGAGGGACATGGTAGCTCACGTCCAGGTCAAGATAGCTGACACGGGATGGCTGAGGCGAAAGATATTCGAGACGGCTATGAAGATAGGCTACAAGAAGGTTGACCTTGAGTTTGAGGGGAAGCCCGTCCCATTCTGGCTCAAGCTGGCCCACACCATAGCCTACTGGCTCGTCTTCAGGCCAGTCCTCGACAAGATAGGGTTGAAGCGGATAAGACACGCCTTTACCGGCGGGGCCCAGGTCTCGATAGACGACTTCAGGTTCCTCAGGGCCATGGGCGTTAACATCAAGCAGATATATGGGCAAAGCGAGATAGCCGGAATATCCTGCCTCCACAGGGACGGCGACGTAAACCCGTGGACCGCAGGCAAGCCCCTGCCCAAGACAATCTACGCCGTGACCGTTAGGGGTGAGGTTATAGGAAGGAGCCCGGCCGTCATGGTTGGCTACTACGACCGGCCCAGCGACAAGGATCTGGTTAACGGCTGGCTCTACTCGGGTGACCACGGGATGGTGGGCGAGAATGGGCACCTGGTGATAATAGACAGGATGTCATCGATGATAACCCTGGAGGACGGGACCAAGGTTGCCCCGCAGTACATCGAGAACATGCTGAAGTTCAGCCCGTATATAAGGGAGGCCTGGGTTCTGGGCGACGGGAAGCCCTACCTTTGCGCGATACTCAACATACATCCCGAGAACGTTGGGAAGTGGGCTGAGGATCACAACGTCCCCTACACGGGCTACGTAGACCTCTCCCAGAAGCCTGAGGTTCTAGAGCTGCTTAGGGGCATTGTAAGGGAGGTTAACAAGAGGCTTTCCGAGAACATGAGGATAAGGAAGTTCATTTCCCTCTACAAGGAGTTCCACGCTGACGACGACGAGATGACGAGGACGAGGAAGCTCAGGAGGGGCTTCCTTAAGAAGAAGTACAAGGCCCTAATAGACGCCCTATACAGCGATGCCGACAAGGTTGACTTCTTGGGCGAGGTTAGGTATGAGGATGGGACGGTTGATGTTGTTAGGGTCACCATGAGGATAATAGATGTTGAGGAGGAGGGTGAGAGTAGTGGTTGAGGCTTCAAGCATCCTAAATGCTGTGATAATCGGGCTGGCCTCAGGGACGATCTACGGGGTTATGGCCCTCTCCTTCGTCCTCCTCTACAGGATAGCCAGGGTCGTCAACATCGCGGTCGGCGACATGGTTCTGCTGGGAGCCTACCTCATCCTATTCTTCGCGGAGCTGCACTTAGTCCCCAACCCCGTCCTCAACATACTCGTCGCAGCCCTCCTAGCCTCCCTACTCAGCGTCGCCCTAGCACTCTTCACGGAGAGGGCCCTCTTCAAGCCGCTTTACGGGCAGCCCGTCCTCACGCTGATCATGATGACGGTCGCCCTCGGCCTGCTCCTGAGGGGGGCCACGATAATAGGCTGGGGGACCACGCTCAGAGTCTTCCCGAACCAGAACGAGATCTGGCCCCTCCACCCGCTGGAGATAGGCCCAGTCAAGCTGCCCTACGTCTATGTCTGGAGCATAACGGGCGCCCTTCTGATCTTCGGCGCCTTCCTGTACATATTCAGGAAGACGATCTTCGGGATAGCTATGAGGGCGGTCTCCCTAGACCCCGAGGTGGCCGCGGCCCACGGCATAACGATATCCAAGATGTACATATACTCATGGATTATAGCCTACGTGGCCGCGGTCCTCAGCGGCCTTATCCTGGGGGCGATCAACGGGATAAACATCATAATCTCGGACCTTGGACTCTCAAGAGCCCTCCCGGCAGCCCTGATAGGGGGGATAGACAGCCCAAGCGGCGCCCTCCTAGGGGGCCTCATCCTAGGCCTCATAGAGCATACCCTCGGAACGTACCTGAACATCTATCTGCCGGGGATAAGGGATGTAATACCCTACCTTGTGCTCCTGGTGGTCCTGATAATAAAGCCCTACGGTCTATTTGGAACCGTGAGGATCGAGAGGGTGTAGGGGGTGTGAGATATGTCGAGGCCCTCAGGCGTATTTAAGGAGAGCTACCTTGCCGACATGGGCTTCATACAGAAGAGGTTCCACTTGGTCGGGCTGCTACTCCTATTCGCCTTTCTCTCAACACTCCCGCTCTATGCAGGAGACTTCTACACCTCGCTCTTCATGCTGATATTCACCTTCTCAGTTGCCATAATGGGTCTAAACCTGCTGACGGCAGCGGGGCTCTTCTCGGTGAGTACAGCCGCCCTCATGGGGGTTGGGGCCTTCACCGCCTCCTTCCTCTCCCAACCACCCCTCTCACTACCCTTCTTCATAGTTATACCGCTCAGCGGCATAGCGACCATGGCCGTGGCTTCAGTCTTCGCCCTCCCAGCCCTCAGGATAAAGGGGTACTACATGCTCTTCCTAACGACTGCAACCCAGTTCACCATAGAATGGATACTTAACTATATAACCAAGAATGTGCCTGGAAGCGTCGTTTACATAGCGCCGATGAGCATACTGGGCCACGAGTTCGGGATGATCGAAAAGTACTATGTGTTCCTCGCCATAGCCACGATCATGGGCTACCTCATAGCCCACATAGGGAGGACCCCCCTCGGCAAGGCCATAGTCATGATAGGCGAGAAGGACTATGCCGCCCACATCTTCGGAGTAAGCCCACTGAAATACAAGGCTATAGCCTTCGCAATATATGGGCTCTACGCTGGCGTAGGGGGCGCCATGTGGGGCTACCAGATAGGGCTTGCAACCCCAGAGCACTTCGGGTTTATGCTCTCCTGGGAGATGCTCGGAGTCGGAGTCATTGTTGGTGGGGTTGGGAGCTATGTCTGGGGATCCTGCCTGGGAACCGTTGTGATGATAGCGATAAGCCAGGGAATCACAATAATGGTGTCCAGGCTCTCGGTGATGATGCCATGGCTCGGCCCAACAGCCTTCGGCCTGAGAGCCATACTCTACGGCGTCATAATCGCTGGGATACTGATAGCGGAGCCGCACGGGCTTGCAAGCCTCCTCAGGAAGGTTAAGAGGTTCTTCGACCTCTTCCCATTCTCCTACTAGGCGGGCGGTGGAGGGCACATGGCAAGGCCATGGCACCGTATATGGCCTGAGGGCGTGCCAAAGAAGCCCCGCCAGATCGAGCTATCCATCCCCTCAATCATAGAGATGCATTCCAAGGCTAAGCCGGACTTCGAGGCACTGGTGTTCGAGAATGTATCCATGAGCTACGGCGAGCTTGGAGAGGCCGTTGAGAGGGTCTCCTCACATCTCTGCGGGAGGGGTGTTGGGCCTGGTGACAGGGTGGCCCTCATAGCCTTTAACAGCCTGGAACAGGTCGTCTACCTCCTATCAATAATGAGGATTGGTGGTGTCGTCGCCCTCATAGACCCCTTGACGATAAGCGAAGATCTAAAGCTTCAGCTGGAGATAACGGAGCCGAAGCTCCTGGCTGTGGATGAGGAGGTCTATGGGCGGGAGAGGGATCTCATAGAGGGCTTCGGCGTCCCTTGGACCAGCCTAGAGTTGGGGGTTGATGGGGGCGAGTGTGGGTCGGAGGCTGTGCCGGGCGGCGAGAGGCCAGCCATAATGATACACTACGCTGGCGTCGCCGAAAGGACGCTTGGAATCCTCCATAGC
>WAQG01000014.1 GCA_015520395.1 Candidatus Geoarchaeota archaeon | reverse complement strand
GTATAAGAGACAGGTTAAGGCGGATATGGAGAGGTTTGGTGTAAAGGTGGAGACTGGAGTTAGCGTTAGGGAGTTTAGGGGCGATGGGAGGGTTAGGGAAGCTCTTCTCGAGGATGGGAGAACGCTGGAATGCGATCTCGCCGTAATCGCCATCGGCGTCAGGCCGAATTTAAGCTTCATAAGAGGGACTGGCATAATGGTCAACCGGGGCATACTTGTTGATGAATATATGAGAACAAGCATCCCAGGAATCTACGCTGCAGGCGATGTAGCAGAATTTGTCGACCCATCGACTGGCAAGGGGGTGGTAAACCCTGTATGGCCTGTGGCTTACATCCAGGGGGTTACAGCAGCCCTCCACATACTCGGCAGGGCTAAGCGCTATACGGGTTCGATACCGATGAACGCTATGAGCCTTTTTGACAAGCCCTTAATATCGTTTGGCAAGATTTACCCGGTTCCTGAGGATTGCGAGGAGGTGGTTCTGCGGGATCGAGGTACATATAGAAAGTTTGTGGTGAGGGGCGACTCTGTGGAAGGCGCGCTGTTCTATGGCGACGCCAAGGGAGCTGGCACCCTCTTTACACTGGCGTTAAACAAGCTCAGCGTTCCAAATATACTGGAGGCTTTAAGGATGGATATGCTGAGTTACTCATATTTATTAGGGGCTGCTGGCCTCCTAGATGGCGGGGTGGCGGGCCTTGTGCGAGTTTAAGGTGCTTCTGGATGGTAAGGTCGTGCTTACGGACATTGTTTATGTGAGGGCTAAGAACGGCAAACTACTCCTTAAGGATGTTCTTGGGATCGTTAGGGAGCTTGACGACTGTGAGATTGTGGAGGTTGATGTCCCAAACGAGCGGCTAGTACTCAGGTATAAGGTGTCTGAAGGTTGAAGATCGCGATTTCCGGTAAGGGCGGCGTTGGAAAGACTACCATAGCCGGGATCACATCAATAGTTCTGGTCAAGATGGGGTTTAAGGTTCTCGCCATAGACGCTGATCCAAGCCCGAATCTGGCATATGTTTTGGGAATAAGTGGGGAAACGGGGATAGTTCCGATCGCCGAAAACGTGGAGCTGATCAAGGAGAAGACTGGGGTGGAGCCTGGGGCTATGGGCACCTATTTTCGTCTCACCTTTACAGTAGACGACATAGTTGAAAGATTCGCGGTGAGGTCGCCAGACGGCGTCAATCTCCTCGTAATGGGTACAGTCAAGCACCCTGGAGGGGGGTGTATGTGTCCTGCCCATGCGGTCGTAAGGGCCCTTATGAGACACCTTCTGGTTGAAAGGGACGAGTTTGTCGTGATGGACATGGAGGCCGGGGTGGAGCATTTAAAAAGGGGGACCGCGGAGAACGTTGACGCCCTGATAACCGTGGTCGAGCCTTATCCTAGGGCTCTTAGAACAGCGGTTCAGATAAACAGGCTGGCCAGGGAGCTCGGGATAAAGCGAACATTCATCGTTGGCAATAAGGTTGGAACAGAAGCCGACGTGGCGCTCATAAGTAAATTCTGTGAGAAACATGGGCTGAGCCTATTATCACTCATACCTTTTGACGAGGCTATAATGGAGGCTGAGTTAACTGGCTCTCCTCCAACCACATATGGGGAATCCAGGGCGGTAGAAGCTGTAAGAGGTATGGTGAAGAGCCTCATAAAACGCCTTAGCTAAACACTAAAAAATGCTTGGATAAAGCCCTGGGTAGGATATCGTTTATCACACAGTTACAGTTACCATACATTATGGTGGTGGAGATGGGTAAGGTTGCTCTGATAATCTCGTCTGAAAAGCTTGATAAAATATATCCAGGGGTCATACTCGCGACAACGGCGGCCTCGATGGGCTGGGAGGCAGAAGTCTTCTTCACATTCTGGGGCCTGCTAGCCCTTAAGAAGGGATATGAGCCAGCTGAGGTGAGCCATGACTACTCAAAATATGGAGAGGCCGTCGCAGAGGCCGTTAGGTCCGGACAGATACCAGAGTGGAAATCTCTGGTGAGGAAGGGTAAGGAAAGCGGAAAGCTGAAGATCTATGCCTGCTCAACAACCATGGGCCTCCTAAAGATCAGCAGGGAGGATCTAGAGGACTTCGTTGATGGTGTGTTGGGTGCGGCCAGCTTCTTAACAAGGGCGAAAGACGCGGATATAACTCTGTTCATCTCATAGATGGGGAGGAGTGATGGAGGAGATAACGGTTGATGCAAGATATAAGTTCTGCCCAGGCCCCCTACTAATGCTCATCGAAGCTATAAAAGAACTAAGCCTAAAGGGCTCTAAAGGCGTAAAGATAAGGCTTCTCGCAACGGACCCAGCAGCAGTTGAGGATGTAAAAAGCTGGGCTGAAGCAACCGGGCATAAGTTCTTAGGCTATAAAAAGAAGGGTGAAGAATACGAAATATACCTTGAAATAACCTAAGCATAATTAATGTTTGGGGGTTCTCATCAATTCTTTGAGGGGACGGGCTAAGGTGCCTCGACTGCTTCCCGTCGCTAAAGCCTGTTCTGAGCCCTTGCCTCTGAGCAAAATACTGAAGAAGCCCACAGCCCTAGCCAAGAGAGTAGATCAGCTCGATAGCACCGCTGGAGGATAACCCCCTGAAAGCACTTTAAATCCTATTTAGCAACCAGGGATCAAGCACATATAGCGGATATAGGCATGAATCGCTGGCAAGCATAACAGTATAAGAAGTTCTCTGAAACAGTAACCTTAGTAATAAGCTGTAGAGAGGAAACTATAAAAAACCCAAATAACATTGCAGACACAATGATAACATGAAATTCCTCCAAATCCCTCTTCCACCTTTCACATTTAAGTCGCTAATTCGCCTCACCTTTATAACCTATCAGACAATATAATGTAGTAAAATATAAGTCGTGAGACAATATCATATTATTTTGATAGATGCTAAATGTATGCTCTTAGTTTTAAGTTAAATGATTAGTCACTTTCAGTATCATGTGTATACAACGTTATTTCTTAGTTATCTGAGACATATATTAGCTTAGTTAATATGTCCCCGGATTTCTAGATTAAGGATGTAGGTGATCGAAGTCATGCGCTGCTGTCTTTGTATCGCTTAGCCAATAAGTATTATATATCTGTTTAGTTTATGTATTAATTTGTGTATTTATATATTCAAATGTATGTTTATATGTATAGAAATATGTTAGTGTAGGCATAACATTTATAACTATATTCTAAAATTCGAATATTGGTGGTGGATATGTCCGAAAAGCTTTCAATCATAGTGTTTTCAGGCACGGTGGACAAGTTGTACCCAGTTGCAATACTGGCCTCAGGGGCGGCGGCGCTTGGAATGGATGTGGAAATCTTCCTTACCTTCTGGGGCTTAAATGCCTTCAGGAAGGACATGGTTAAGGGCAACATGAGGATCTCAAAGGACTTTGAGGAGATGGCCCCTACAGTTATGCAGGTGTTTAAGGAAAAGAATGTGCCGCACTGGTTTGACATGCTTAAGCAGGCTAAGGAGATGGGGAACGTTAAGGTCTACGCCTGCGCCATGACATACGACCTCTTCGGAATGAAGAAGGAGGATCTTGTCGATATAATAGATGGCGTGGTTGGAGTAGGCGAGTTCCTGGAGAAGGCTAAGGAAAGCCAGATAACCCTCTTCATATAGGAGGTGTAAAACATGGGTGAGATTAAGATTGACAGGGTTATAGATGCGCGTGGAAGTCACTGTCCAGGGCCTCTTATGGAGCTTATAAAGGCAATAAAGCAGGCCGGAGTTGGTGAGGTGATTGCAGTGTACTCGAGCGACAGCGGCTCAAAAACAGATATACCCCTCTGGGTCAAGAAGGCTGGACATGAGTTAATAGGGGTTTATGAGCGAGAGGGGTACACGGAGTTCGTTGTAAGGAAGAAGAGGTAGACCGGTGGCGCGCAGATGAAGCACGTAGTAATAGTAGGCGGAGGAACGGGCGGCACAATAGCGGCCAACGTTCTAGCCAGGAAGACCAGCAAGGATAAGGTTAAGATAACGCTTATAGATAAGAGCGGAAAGCACTACTATCAACCAGCATTTCTTTACACGGCTCTTGGGGAGATTAAGAGTGAATCAAGTGTTGTTAGAGACGAATCCCAGCTCATCTCCAAGAGGGTTAGGCTCATCATAGACGAGGCTGTGAAGATCGATCCTGCAGATAGGCGGGTTGACTTAGCTAAGGGCGGATCGCTAAATTATGATTACCTTATCATAGCGACTGGCGCCCGCATTGTACCGGAGGAGGTGCCCGGGTACGAGGCTTCATATAACTTCTACGACTACCAGTCAGCCTTGAAGCTGAGACGGGCCTTAGAGTCGTTTAAAGGCGGTGTGATAGCTATTGGTGTCGGTGGGATACCTTACAAATGTCCGCCAGCGCCTGGCGAGTTCTCCTGCCTCCTAGACTACTACTTTAATAGAAGAGGCATAAGGGATAAGGTTGAAATACATTTCCTATACCCGTTGCCAAGGCCTTTCCCAGAGAGGTCTGTGGCTGGCGTTATGATGGAGTTGATGGAGAGGAAGAACATCCATTTCCACCCTATGTTTAACATAGAGTATATAGACCCTAAGAAAAAGATAGTGTACTCCCTAGAGGGAGAGGAGCTGAAGTTTGACCTCCTCGTCATGGTTCCTCCCCATAAGGGCGCGAAGGTGGTTGAGAACTCGGATATTAAGGCTCCGGGGGGCTGGATAACCGTTGACAAATATACCCTTAACCTACCGGACTACGACGACGCCTATGCCATAGGAGATGCCACGGACCTCCCAATATCTAAGGCTGGCGTTGTTGCACATTATGAGGGAAAGGTTGTTGCCGAGCGCATCGCCGCTGAGGTGGCCGGAAAGGAACCGACAAGCAGGTATGATGGAACGGTAAGGTGTTTCTGTGATGCGGGCTATAGGAAGGCGATAACTATCAAGTTTAACTACGAAACTCCCCCGAAGAAGCCAAAGCCGAGCTTCATATGGTATATAATGAAAATGCTGGTGAATAAGACCTACTGGAGCCTCGTCCTTAAGGGATGGGTGTAGTGATGGGTAAGGGCAACGAGGCTAAGAAGAGGATAGATAGGATAAGTGATGAAGAAAAGTTGGTATTTGAACTTCAAGCCCAGTTCTGTAAAGCTATGGCGCATCCTAAACGGCTTATGATACTGAACTCACTAAAAAAGTACGGTGAACTAACAGTTTCGGATCTTGTAGAGATAATCGGTGCTCCACAGGCCAATATTTCTCAACATCTCACATTTTTAAGAAATCAGGGATTGGTTAAAATGAGAAAAGAGGGGTTAAATGTATATTACAGTCTTATGGACCATAGGATAATAGAGGCGTGTAATATAATAAGGGTGGTTATAACTGAGAGAATAAAGAAAACATATTCGATGTTAAAGAAAAGTGAAATTAGCCCGACTGCATAAACGACTGATTTTAGCACTTAAATGCCGGTTAAAGGCATGCTTGCCAGTCCATGAACCGTTCACCCAGAGAATATAGTGCCTGAACTCGGAACACTTCAATTAAACAGAAATATTGGGGCCTCTATAGTATTTAATGTCGCGATGATGAGTTACGGCCAGCCCGGATTGTGTGAAGAGGCTTGGCTTTGCTGAGCAAATCTTTTATTCTCGGTCGTCAATTAGACATAGCATGCCCACTGCTATTGTTACTGGGGCGTCCTCGGGTATCGGATTTGAGGTCGCAAGACTTTTGCATTTAAAGGGCTATAAGCTTGTTTTAGCCTCCCGGAGCCTTGAGAGGTTAAAACAGCTGCTTAGAGAGTTGGGTGAAGGTTCAGGGATTGCGGTGAAGACCGATGTCTCAAGGTATGGGGATTTAAGGCAGCTTGTTGAAAGGGCTGTTGAGACGTATGGGGAAATAGATGTTCTTGTGAATAATGCTGGTGTTGGGCTTTACGGCCCCTTTCACGAGGTGAGGCCTGTAGACATCGAATATGTCGTTAAAGTTAACCTCGTGGCTCCGATGTTGCTGTCAAGGCTTGTTGCTGAACACATGATAGAGCGGGGAGATGGGTGTATAGTTAATGTGTCCAGTCTTGCGGCGTTCACCCCCGTTCCTTGGTTCGCCGTTTATGGCGCGGCTAAGGCGGGACTTAAATCGTTTACGGACACATTGAGGCTTGAGCTCAAGCGGTATGGGGTAAGGGTTATCGGCGTTTATCCAGGCTACATAAAGACAAACTTCTTTAAGAACATGATAAGGACTAGAACGGCTTCTTCGATGGAGGTAAACGTGCTTCCATCAGGCCCGGAGTTGAGTCCAAGGGATGTTGCAGCCAGGATCGTGGATGCCATTGTTTCGGGAAAAAATGGGGATGTCTATGTAGGTATTCTAAATCGGCTCGCAAAGGAGGCGGCCGTACATATGCCCAAGCTCTCAACCATGTTTATAAGCTATTTTTACACAAGGGGCCTTAGAAGGGCTGGCCTCATAAAGCCCTGAATTTACTAATATGAGGTATACATCAGTAAACTGGGATGAGAAGCCTAGATCTTAGATCAATGCTCTTCATCCCAGCTCATATGGATAGGTTTGTGGAGAAGGTTTTAGAGATGACTGGCGATAAGGCCCCCTCCGCTGTGATACTTGATCTAGAGGATGGGGTGCCAGAGCATCTCAAGAGCGCGGCTCGGGGGGCCCTGGCCAGGCAGGTTCTGAAACTTTCAAAACGCTACCCCGTTTTCGTGAGGATAAATTCTTTAGATAGCCGCCACTGGCTAAGGGATCTCGAGGCCTCAGCGATCGAGGGCGTTGCTGGTCTTGTAATTCCTAAGGTTAGGAGCAGTGGGGAGGTTGTAACGGTCGATAGGGTTCTCGGCTTCTTCGAAGATGAGAGGGGGTTAGAGGGGGGTGGCCTGGCCATCATGCCGATTATAGAGGCTACAAACGCCGTGCTTGCCGCCCACGAGATAGCACTATCTTCTAGGAGGATCATTGCGCTGGGCTTTGGCTCTGGGGATTATGCCTTAGATATGGGGAGGTTCTGGTGGAAGGATGGCGTTGAGTACGGCATTGCAAGAAGCCTTGTCGCCATGATGGCTAAGGCGGCCGGAGTTTTGCCTATTGATGGCGTCTACATGGATCTTGAGGATCTTGAAGGGTTGAAGAGGGACACGATGCTTAGCAGAAGGCTTGGATATGAGGGCCGAATGGTGGTTCACCCATCACAGATACCTGTGGTGAATAAATACTATTTGGCCAGCGACGTCGAGGTCGAGCTTTCAAGGAGGATTGTTGAAGAGTATGAGAGGGCGGCCCGGGAGGGGCGTGGTGCTATAAGGGTTGACGGCCTCCTGGTTGACTATCTACATTATAAAATGGCGAAAAGAATCTTGGAAAAGGCTGGTTTAAGGGGCTAGCCATACCTGGCCTTAAGCTACACGCTTACATCGATTACAGAGCCATACTCGGTTGGCCAACCTCTCGGGGAACCCCCTTTCAATGAACTTAGACTCGATGCGCGATATCATAGCTTTAGAAGCTCCTAGCGGGCCTCCACACTTCCTGCAACGTGCCTCCTCATCCATGAATATCACCTTCCCTTGCCCCGACACAAATAACTGTGGTGATAAGGCTTCCCTAAGATCTAAGGCGTTTTCGGGGCAGATATTTACACATATGCCGCAGCTGATGCAGGCGGAATGCTTGAAGAGTAGCTTAATCATTCCTCCTGTTTTCTCTATGAAGAGAGCATCCGTTGGGCATTTTTCAACACAGGCTCCACATAGGATGCATGGGTTTTCACTGGGCGAGACGAAGCCGATGGACGGCACCTCGACTAAATCAGAGATTTTTGAAGCGTCGAGAAGCCTCAGCAACTCTCTGAGTCCCTCAAGACCAGGTTTAGGTACGTCCATAAGGAGCCTCTTACCCTGGTTAAGTGTTAACGATTCGATTTCTTCAAGATTTATAAGCTGTACATCGCCAGTGCCAACAGCCTCTAAAATCCTGGCGGCGGCCCTCACCCTTCTTGCCACCCTGCCACCACTGTTGTCAACAACGGCGACTGTGAAGCCCATGGAAGCCGCATATAGGAGGTGTGTGAGAGTGAGCTGATTCACTGAGAGCAACTTTATGGGAACTAGCCATGGCCTCCCAGCAAATTCTCTATACTCCCTTCTTAGCCTCCTATAGTCTTCAAGCGATAGGAATAGGAGGGCTGCCGAGTCGTAATGGTTAGAAATCTCCTTAACCAATCTGAATATGGCTTCTTCACCATAAATGCCGTGCTTCAATGCCCCCACGGGGCATTCACCCAAGCAAAGACCGCAGAGCGTGCATGAGGAGGTTACCTTCGCAGCCCCCTCACCCACCACTATAGCGTTGGATGGGCAGGAATTCACGCAAAGCCTGCAGCCCCTGCCCGCAATACAGAGCTCAGGCTCTATATATGGTATGCTTACCCGCTCTATCACCCTCCCCCTTAAAAGCAATCTTCTTGGGATAGGCCCTGTATATATTCTCTCCACCACAACCTTCCTCGCCCCGTCACTGAGAAGCCTCCAGTACGTCTCGGCGTAGGCCTTAAGCTTTCTTTCATCGTTAAAATGGTCGACAACTATTATGCTAGAGGTGTCGAGCCCCATCTCTAGAATGAGCCCTCTCTCCTCGACCTCAGGATCCCCGCTTAGCACTAGTATTGGAGGCTTGGCCCTAAAAATGTCCTCTATAGGCCTTACGAGATTGGGCGGAAATAGGTTTTTCAAAGTTTTGAAGCCCCAGTCATCCACTATTATCGGCATTTCACACCGCACCTAAAACAGACATCCACCAGGGTGATAATATCTTCACTACCCATAGAAATTCACATTCATCATCTTGTACCTTCTAACCACAAAGAAGCTCTCTATCGAGCTTACACCGGCGATAGCCCTAAGTTTCCTCATCAGGTTTTCAACATGGGCGGGGTTTCTGCAAGTAACCAGCGTAACGACGTCGTATGTCCCCACAGTTGTTAAGCACATACATGACTCATCAAGCTGGCTTATCTCCTTTGCAACAAGATCTGGATCCCCATCCTTGTCAAGCTTTATCAGCAGGAGAAGCGAACACTCGTAGCCTAGCTTAGAGTCGTCGGTTATCGCTACATATCCCCTAATATACCCCATGCGCTCCAGCTTTGCAAGCTTCCTGGAGACCGTGGTGGGGCTAACCCCCAGGATCCTCGCAATCTCGCGAACGCTAAGCCTGGCATTAGTCTTTAAAAGATTTATTATCTTACGCTCCACCTCTGAGAACCCGGCCTCCCTCATCACTACACTCTCCATATAAACGTAATATAAGAACCATTTAAAACCCTTGCGGGATCGCTGGGCCGGGAAACTTAAAAATCGAGCCTCCCGGCGCCAGGAGAATGTTTATAATTCTTGGCCCACAATAATGTTATGCCCGCGACGGTCGTCGACGCCCCAGCAAACTGGGGTGGATGAAAACGGCCGCCCCCCTAATCTCCACATGTTTGTGCCCGGAGCGTAAATTTATACTGTGCGCAACATATTGTTCTTTCATGATCCGCCCGCTGGAAGGCGTTAGGGTGGTTGAGCTAGGGCACATAGTTGCGGGCCCATACGCCACTCTGATACTCGGCGAGCTGGGCGCCGATGTCATAAAGGTTGAGAGGGTTGGGGCTGGCGATCCTAGCAGGAGTCTTCCGGGGATAGGTGGGTGCATACATGTCTTTGTGAACCGGGGAAAGCGCAGTGTTGCGATAGATCTTAAGAAGAGGGAGGGGGTTGAGATTTATAAGAGGCTTGTGAAGACGGCCGATATAGTGGTCGAGAACCTGGCGCCCGGGGTTGCGGAGGCTCTAGGCGTAGGTTTCGAGGAGCTTTTACAGGTTAACCCAGACATCATTTACTGCTCTATAAAGGGGTTTCCTGAGGGGGCTTATGAGGGGCTTCCGGCCATGGACGTTGTCGGTCAGGCCATGTCGGGGCTCATATGGATGACCCGTAGTGAAATGTGCCCGCCGCTGAGGATAGGCTTCTCGATCGTGGATATGACCGCGGCGCTATACGCCGCTTTAGCGGCCTCCTCACTCTATCTCAGTGGTGTCAGAGGTGTGAAAATCGATGTCGACATGCTTGGGGCCGGGTTGATGTATATGGGCTATTGGCTCTCATACCTTCAAATGACGGGGGAGGAGCCTGAACCTCCTGGGAAGGGCTTTCAGTCATGGGCGCCCTATGGGCTCTTCGAAACCCGCGATGGAGGATGGGTGTTCGTGGGGGTTGTGAGCGATAAGCACTGGGAAAGGTTCTGCAGGGCGTTGGGCTTCGTGAAGCTACTGGGAGATGAGAGGTTTAGAAGCGTTAAGGGACGGGGGAGGTTTAAGCAGGAGTTGGAGGAAGTTGTTTCAAGGCTTCTTAAGGGGTTTTCCAGGGACGAGGTTGTAGGTCGGTTGATGAATGCAGGCATCCCAGTAGCTCCCGTATACACACTGAGGGACATTGTCAGCGACCTGAACATAAGGTCTATCATGATCAAGGTTGATTATGAAGGGCGCACGATTCTCCAGCCGAGGCTGCCGATCCGGATGGGAGGTTCCGCTATAGATACTGTGGGCCCGCCGCCTAAACTTGGGCAGCATACAAGGGAGGTGCTCCTAGAACTGGGATATAGCGAGGAGGAATTGGCCCGTCTCGTTGAGATGGGCGTTGTCGAAATTATTTGATGGGTATTGTCAAGTTAATGCACCCCAACTTCTAGGGGTTGGAGGGGGTGAACCCTCTAATCAGCCCAACTTGACAGCACTGTTCGATGGCCCGTTACTCTTATAGGTGTTGAAGCTTGAGAAGCATTGGTGTGTGGCGTGCCCCGGATAGTTGAGAGCGTTTATAACCTCATAATATCGCCCACACGGCGGATAGACAGGATCATAGAGGCTGCGAAGAGGTCTGGCAGGGATCTCTACCTTCTGTCGACGGGGCAGCCCAGCATCCCTCCCCCCAGGGAGTTCAGGGAGTATGTGGCCGAGCTTATGAAGCTTGAATCCATGGCGCCCTACAAGTACACGCCCACGGAGGGGTACTATAGCCTTAGGGAGGCGATAGCTGAGGATCTCGAGAGGCTGGGCGGGCCGAAGGTCGATCCGGAGAAAGAATTGACTGTGACGGCCGGGGGTGCCGAGGGGCTTTTCACAGCATTGATGGCCACAGTCAGAAGGGGCGATGAGGTGATAATATTTGACCCTACTTACTTCGACTATGAGCCGATGGTGAAGTTTCTCGGGGCAAAGCCCGTTTACTGGAGGGCGACGGTTGAGACGGGCTTTCAGCCAAGCCTTGACGAGCTGTCGGATCTAGTCTCAGAGAAGACTAGAGCTATAGTGATTGTATCCCCAGACAACCCCACGGGGAGGATAATAGATGAGGAGATAGCCAGGGCCGTGGTCGATATAGCGGTTGAGAGGGATATCTGGATACTTTACGATGAGCCCTACAAGACGATAATATATGAGGGGAGCCATGTGTGGGTTTCGAAGCTCGACTGGGAGCACACGATATCGATGGCGTCCTTCTCAAAGGATCCGGGCATCCCGGGGTGGAGACTGGGCTACGTGTATGGCCCCAGCGATGTGATCCACGCGATAAACCTCATCCGCACATACACCTCATACAACCCACCGACGATAGCTCAGCTCGCCATAGAACACTATCTGAGAAATAGGCTCAGGGAGAAGCACCTCCCAATGGTGCTTTCGGAGTATCGGTCAAGGAGGGACGCCATGTATAGGGCTATAGAGGAACTGTTGCCCGAGGCGAGGACCCTGAAGCCCCCAGCGGGCATGTTCATGTTCGTAGAGTTCTCCCCGTATTTACGGAAGCTGAGAATGAGCGGTGAGGAGTTTGTGGAGGCACTCGGGCTGGAGAAGAATGTCATGCTTATACCGGGAAGCTTCTTTGGGCCCGCCAGCAGGAATTACATAAGGTTCAGCTTCGTGACAGAGACCCCTGGAAGGATACGCAGGGCGATAGAGCTCATAAGGGAGTTTATCGACGAGAAGGCCTAGGATTTTTATCGGTTCTGACCAACTAATTTTTGGGAGACCATGGAGCTAAAGAAGCTTGTCGAAGGCCTAGAAGGCTTGGGGCTGGAGCCCTGGCAGATAGTTAGGGTGGTTGAGATCCTTGGGAGAAGGGCTGTGGGCGAGGAGGTGGACGTTGTTAAGGAGCTTGAGGAGGTGGGCCTAAGCCCGCCTCAGATAAAGGGCGTGTTGAAGATCGCTGGTCTCGAGGAGCTTGGAGTCAGGCCGCCCCAAACCATCTCGACAAGAATATCGCCCAGCCTGAGGGGAGCCATATTC
>WAQG01000013.1 GCA_015520395.1 Candidatus Geoarchaeota archaeon | reverse complement strand
GGGAGGAGGAGGGTTGAGGTTATTAAGGTGGAGGTGCCTGTATGGCTGGCCGAGAGGTTTCGTATGCACGTTGCTAGGAAGTATGGTTTGAGGAGGGGGGCTCTATCTAGGGCCATAGTTGAGCTTATCGAGAGGGAGCTTGGGTTGGCAGGTGGGGGGACGGACGAGACCGTTGACTCCATCGTTGGGCTTGGGCTCTCCTCCGGATATGAGTGGAGGGGGGAGGATCTGGTCGAAGCCTTAAGGAGGCGGCGGGATGTATCTGATTGATGCCGATGTTGTTCTTGAGGTTCTATATAAGGGGCGTCGGTGGAAGGAGGCGTACAATTTCCTGAATGCGGTGAAGAGGGGGGTTGTTAGGGCCTATATGCTTCACTTTGCGATACATGGGATCTCAGCAATACTTGGAGAGCCCAGCCTAGTCGCAAGGTTCCTCGCCGAGATCTCAACCTGGAGGGGCCTCAGCGTGGTGGATCTTTCAGTGAAGGAGGAGGCAATGGCCGCCAGATCCGTCGAGGGATTAGGGTTGGATTTCGATGATGGGCTTCACTACTATGTCGCCAGGGAGAGGCAGCTAAAAATAGTGAGCTTTGACAGAGATTTCGACAAAGTCGGGTTGGAGCGACTAGAGCCCGGGCAGGTTGCCATTGAGGGCTAGCCACCCCGGGTTGGCGGAGACCCCTTCGGGGTTGGGGATTTCTTCATGCGTGCCGGGGTTCTGATGGCTAGAGTTTTTAACCCTGTCAGTCTATAGGTTATTCTTGTGGGGATGACGATTCTTGCCCCCCTGAGAGTGGTGACGAGATTACCGCGGACGGACCCACATAGTGGTGGTTGGGCGTGAGTCTCCCCGTAGTGGTGACGGAGGGGCTGTGGGGCCTCGCTGAGACCCTCTTCATGTTATTGGTGATAAAGGGCTCTAGGCTCATTGGGAACAATTATCTTGCCCGTAAGACGATACATATGGGCGCAGGCCTCATCTTCCTCAGCATACCGTTCCTATTCTCCTCACCCCTGGTGCCCACGCTCCTTTCAGCCTTCTTCACACTTTACACGGCCTATCCCAGGCTCAAGGGAAGGCTCTACAACTGGTACCAGCTCAGCGGAAACTATGGGGACATATACTTCACCCTGATGGCAACGATAATAATACCTGTTACGTGGTATTATGACCTGTGGGCGGGCGTCATCGCCCTCCTATTTATGGCTGTGGGAGACGCAGTGACGGGCTACGTCAGGTGGATGGTTTATGGTGGGAGGGTTAAGGGGCTGTGGGGCACCCTAGCCATGATAACCTGCTGTGTCCCTGTAGGCTACGCCATATATGGTGCAACTCATGGCTGGAGGGTGGCTTGGATTGGGGGAGCCGCTGGCATAGCTGCCAGCCTTGTGGAGAAGCTCGAGACGGTGGATGACAATATAACGGTTCCCTTGACAAGCCTGTTGTTGATGTGGCTTCTCGGGTTGGTTTATAGGCCAGCCTTCTAAATGGTGACCACTAGGTATAGGAGGGCTGCCGTCAAGGCATCGGCGCTGGCGCTTTCGATGGGGTTCACAAAGCTGTCCGGATTCCAACCCCTGAGGGCGGCGCCTATGGCTATAAGGAAGCTTGTTAAGCACACCACAGGTACCGCGAGTAAGGCGAGCAGCATAAGCTTTTCAACGAGCCATATTAAGGACCCGGTTCCCACGAGTCCCGCCACGATTCCGAAGGCCGCGTAGACCGTTGCTGCGGACGCCCAGATGCCCAGGAACTCCGGTGCCATGTTGACGAGGGATCTGGGGGAGAGGCTTATCTCACCAAGGGCTATCTTTGTCGTTGCCCGGGAGCCTAGGATAGAGCCTGCATCCCCAGCGGTGCTGAGGAGGGCTGGATAAACCATGTAGATTCCCGGATGCCTCCCAAGGACGCCGTATATTCCCCCAAGGGCGGCCCCCGCAACATGGACTATGAGGGCGACCAGTATGAGCATCACTATAGATTCCCTGAGGAGCTCGACCGTCTCCTCGAGCCTTCCCCGAACCAGGAGGGCTACGAGAAGCAGGTACAGGGCCTGGAGGACGGCCCAGTATGTCAGGAAGCCTGTTGGGGAGCGGGTGTAGGCGAGGGCCATCAAGAGATACAGGGCGGTAACTATTATGTCGGCCGTGCTCGACATGATCGGGTAAACCAGGTAGTCCGGGTCAAGCCCCCTTTTAAAGGCCTGAAACCCCACGAAGGCTGTGAATGGGAAGGTTATGAGGGTCGCCGTCATCAGGGTGGAGAGGACGAAAGCAACGATGAAGAGCGCATTCAAAACATCAACCACCCCTATTAGGAGGCTTAGAACTGCGAGAACCGTGGAGAAGACGGTGCCGCCCACAATGGATGAAAGCATGACCCCACCCAGCAGTGAGTAGAACTCCTCGGTGTTCTCCAGGAAGCTGTCCTTAATGACGCCGAGGTTAAGGCCTGTGCTTATGTGCCCGCTTGCAAGCCCGGCGACGGCGCCCCTAACACTCATGACGCCGGGGTACACCATTATCATCCAACCTGAGATCTCGAAGGCCCAGATGTTAAGGGCTATGAGAAAGCCGGCTAGAAGGCTACCAAAGTTAAACATCAACGCTAGTATGCTCTGCCTGAAGGAGCCTGACACCTCTGAAATCTCCAGCCTTATTGCCCCATCCCAGACACCCTGTCATCCAGAAGTCTTAATCAAACATCGATAGATAACATTTGCCCACGTAAAAAGGAAAAATAAAAGGGTATGTAAAAACCTACGTTTACCTTCCCGGGGGCGGGGGT
>WAQG01000012.1 GCA_015520395.1 Candidatus Geoarchaeota archaeon | reverse complement strand
TCCTAAGCCTTTCCATGGCGTTGGCCGGAGTACTCTTGCTTTACTTGGAGGGAGCCGGGGGCTCCAATGGGGGTTTGGGCGTCCTCCTCGGGGTGGCCTCGGGGATATTCTATGCCACCTACATCTCGCTGGCCCGCTACTGGAGTCTTAAGGGGAGGGGGGGAGTTGAGGTTTCCTTAGCCGCCCTACCATGGTCGGCGGCCTCGGTCATCTCTGTAACGCTGCTTCTAGAGGGGTTTAAGGGCCTATGCCTGCCCGGCTCATTTCTAATGGGGGTCTCCTTGGCCGTGTTTGCGACGATCCTGCCATACTGGCTATTTGCATGGGGGGTTTCAAGGGTTGAGAGTGGTAGGGCCAGTGTTATAGCTATGGTTGAGCCGTTAACTGCAACGCTTATAGGACTTCTGGTTTTTGGTGAGCTCCTGACCCTTCTGAAGGCGTTGGCGTTCCTTTCGATTGTTGCCGCCATCTTCTTGGAGGGGTACGAGTCTCTTGGAGGGGTTGGGTTTTGGAGACGATCAGGGAGAGGATAGCAAGGATCCTTAGGGAGGCTGAGAGGCCTTTAACCGCCTATGAAATAGCTTTGAGGCTGGGCATGGATCCGAGGGCAGAGCGGGAGATCTACACACATATAGCGCATCTTGCAAAGAGCGTACGCAGGAGGAGTGGGGGTAGGGAATTTGTTGTTATGTTTCCGCCAAGGTGCAGGAACTGTGGATACGTGTTTAGGGACATCGATAGGCCGAGGCGTCCAAGCAGGTGTCCTAGCTGTCGTAGCACAAGGATAATGCCCCCAATGTTCATGATAGCGTCTAGACAAACACATAAACGTTGAGAATCATTCTAGGTGTGGGGATAGGTGTGGGGGAGGCTGTAAAGATAGGTGTCGTAGGCGTTGGAAGGTGGGGAAGAAGTATAGTGAGAGCCCTGAAAGAGCTTGAGGACCATTATGAACTTACCGCGGTCTGTGATGCTGACTTTGAAAGGGCTAAGCTTGTAGCTATGGAATTTGGGGTTAAGAATCATTATGATAGCGTTAAAGACATGTTTAAAAACGAGAGACTGGACGCCGTAGCCATAGCGACGCCAATAGACAAGCTTTCCTGGGTGGCAGAGAGGGCCCTTGAGGCAGGACTGCATGTCTTTGTTGAGAAGCCTGTTGCAACCCGGTCGGAGGAGGTTGAACGCCTAGTAAAACTTGCCGAGTCAAACGGGCTTGTGGCAATGCCCGGATTTATAATGAGGTTTGACCCTGTCGTCCTGCGGCTTAAGGAGATGATCAAGGGGCGTGAGATACTCTATATGGCCCTGCGAAGGCTTTCCTACAGGTCGCAGCGGGCAAGGAGATTCTCCATCCTCCTAGACTTAACAATACATGACATTGATCTTGCCAGGTATCTGAGCGGTGTTGAAAAGCCGAGGCTCACCCTCTCTAAGGTCATAAGGGTTAGGGGGGATGAAATAGCGATACTGGTGCTAGACCTAGACGGCAAGCCCGCCATACTCCACACGGATGGCCTTGCCCTCATGAAGATAAGGGAGATAGAGATCCTTACGGAGGACTCCTTTATAAGGGCGGACACGGACAAGATGGAGATCGTCATAAAGGATTCCTCTGGGCTCTCTAAGATAGATGTGAGTGGTGAGGAGGCGCTGAAAAGAGAGCTTAAAGCTTTCCTAAAATGGATAAAGGGGGAGAAGCATCCTGGGACGCCGACCATGCAGGATGCCTGCATAGCACTCAAGATAGTCGAGAAAGCCATACTGGAGAGCGAGTAAGCTTCAATCAGTTATGTGGATGACATCCCAGCCCATCTCTGTGAGGGTCAGGCTTATGAACCTTCGATGACATCTAAACCAGTATTTCTCCGCACACATAACAGCCGCTCTATGGTTTCTGGCGATCTCTACCAGCCTCCTTATCCCCTCCCGATACTCATCCGTCCCCATGTAGCTCTTATAGCCCCCCTCCCTAAAACCGCCGAGGAGGTTGCCCAGCCAGAAGTACTTTAAACCCTCCCTCTCTAAGGCCTCCTTCAAAGATTTACTGG
>WAQG01000011.1 GCA_015520395.1 Candidatus Geoarchaeota archaeon | reverse complement strand
GACAGGCCCGATAACATAATGACCGGCCGGAGGGTATATTAGACAGGCCACACGGCTCACCTACGGTATAGTCATGGGCTGAAACATTAGATTATAGCTTTCTGTGTTGATTTGTGTCTTTTTATGGCCCAGCAAGGTTTATATGCGTCGCTTGGCTAATATCCCCCGGGGCCCTGGCTGGGCGATGGGAGCCGTGCTCCGAGCCCGGCGGGGCCTAATCTGGATGGGAGGCCCGTGCCGCTGGCCTCAACCGCCCCCCATGACCCCAAGAGGGCGAGGAGGGAACCAATGAAAACCGTGCCACAATGAAACAGAAAGAAACAGAGTGGTACGGTTAGAGGAAGCGGTTGTTGCCTGGATGGGTTTTTATTCCTGGATCCTCGATTATTTCTAGGTGAGCTTGGGTGAGTGCCGAGGGCTATAGGTGTTCCTACTGTGGGGCGCCTCTCGACGTTACGCCCGAGACGATAGTTGCTGTTTGTGAGTACTGTGGGCATGCCAACTGGATCGTTGAGGAGGCTAAGACCGAGGTTTACATGGTTTCCTCCCTGCCCAGGGAGATGATCGAGAAGGCGTTTTGGAGGAGGGTTGAGAGGGACTTCGACCTGAGCAGGATCAAGAGGGAGATATCGGTGCAGGAGATACAGGCATACTACGCTCCATACTGGTTCGCCCCAGCCGTCGCTAGGGCGTACTATGAGGGGTACAAGACGGAGACCTACACGGACAGCAAGGGCCGCGTCCATACAAGGAGGAAGCATGTGAGTGGGAGGTTCACAATCGACAGGTATCTAGGCGTGATTGGCAGGAGGGCTGTGGAGGACATGGCCATAGACGAGATGGAGGAGCACTACGTCAAGTCCAGGATTCCCTACGAGCCCCTCTCAAAGGTCGATTGGGACAGGGTCAAGCTCAAGGTTCTGTCAGCCGAGTACGACGAGAAGACTGCGAAGAACCTCATCCTGGAGGAGATATGGCTGGAGGCCAAGAGCCGCGCCAAATCCAACGTCGACGAGCTGACGAAATTCGAGTGTGACGTGTGGCTTAAGGACAAGCCCCGCCTCATACTCCTCCCCTACTGGCTGGTGGTCTACCGATACAAGGGTGGAGCCTACAGGGTGGCCTTTGCCGGGTGGGATGGACACCCTTTGGAGGCAACGGAGCCCGTGATGCTCTACCACAGGCTGGGCTACCTGGCCGGCGCCTTCCTGGGCACAGCCGTGTCGGGAGGCGGGCTGGCCCTGGGGCTCGCGGCCAATTCCTGGGAGATCTCCATTGCGGGATTCCTGTTGGGCGTGGGCATGTCCTATCTATTCGGGCGGAAGTTGACGGCGGACGTGAGGATTGAGAGGGGGTAGGTGAACCTTGGTCAAGTGTCCCTACTGTGGGGCTGAGTTTGAGGCTCCGCCCGACGTTTCCACGGTCACATGCCCGTACTGTGGAACAATATTCAACGTTGCCACCATGGAGAGCGTGAAGGAGCACTTCTTCTACCCTGTGGTCTACGACTCGACCTCAGCCTTCAAGAGGCTTATGGCCTTCGTGTCTCGTCAGTATGGCGCGCCCAGCGACATCGGGTCGAGCGGGATGGCCAGCAGGATGCTTCACTACATACCAATATACGTCTACAAGCTGACAGGCATAGCCGTCTGCGGGACAAAGAAGGTGTATGAGGACGAGGAGTATGTGAGCGTCGTCGGCCTGACCAGGCTCCCCATACCCGTCCCCTACGACTACAGGTTCCCGGTGAGGGGGAAGAGGTATTTTGAGGCCAAGGTCTACGAGTATGGAAGGTACTACAACCCGGACATAGACCCGAAGACATACGAGAAGACCCTGAGGCAGGGCATAGCGTCCAGGGCTTATAGGGAGGGCAGGCTAACCTGCGGAAACCCGTTAATAGAGGCGGTTGCCGAGTATGAGGGGGTCGTGCACTACCCGTTCTGGGAGTTCAGCTACAGCTACAGGGGCTCCACCTACAGGGGAATCGTGGACGCCGTCGACGGCCTGGTGGTCTGGGCCCAGCACCCCCAGAACCCCAAGCACATGAACATACTCAAAACCGTGGGGGTAGCCGTGATACTAGGTGGTCTCATAATAGGGGCCGGGCTGGGCGCGGCGATAGCCAAGCTGACAGGGCTGCTGCTGGGGAGCGTCGGGGGCCTTATAGCCGGGATAGCTGGGGGTGTGTCCCCACTCTCCAGAGGTTTCAAAAAGGTGGTTGTTGCCACGCAGATAAGAACTGGAAAGAAGAGAAAGGAAGGGTTCCTAAAGGGCTTTAAGGCGCTTAGGGGGCTTGGGATCACTTGGTTGGAAATATGAGGAGTCTCTGGTCCGGAAACATAGCCGTCGCCGAGGGGGCGCTAGCCGCTGGTGTCGACTTCTACGCTGGCTACCCGATAACCCCGTCTTCAGACATAATGGAATACATGGCGAGGAAGCTTCCGAAGGTGGGTGGCACATTCATACAGGCTGAGGACGAGATATCCGCGATCTTCATGATGATAGGGGCCTCATGGGCTGGCGCTAAGCCGATGACCGCAACGAGCGGGCCCGGGTTCAGCCTGATGCAGGAGGGCCTGGGAATAGCTGTTATGACCGAGACGCCACTCTTCGTCGTCGACGTCATGAGGCTGGGGCCCGGAACCGGGCAGGCCTCGAAGGCCGGTCAGGGTGACCTGATGCAGGCCCGCTGGGGCAGGCACGGCGACCAACACGTGGTCGTCTATGCCCCGTCGAACGCCCAGGAGTGCTTTGAACTCGCTGTTCACTCGGTCAACACCGCGGAGATGCTGAGGGTTCCCGTGGTGATGCTGAGTGACGAGCTTATAGCGCATACCTGGGAGGTTGTGGAGGTTCCCGAGGAGGTTGAGAGAGTTGAGCGAAGAAGGCCCAGAGACTCAGAGCCGCCCTTCGGGTCCCCCGACCCCAGGT
>WAQG01000010.1 GCA_015520395.1 Candidatus Geoarchaeota archaeon | reverse complement strand
CCGTTAGAAGCATTCGGGGCCCCTCAATCTCCTTTGGTCTTAGGTCGTAGATCCTTGGCCCATTCCTTTCGGCATACTCGTATGCCACCTCAGCTGCTTTGACGTTGTGTTCGGCTATCCTGGGCTTCCTCCTCATATAGTCCCTTATAGCCTCCGCATACTTCTCAAACTCTATTCCGATTGAGTGGCTTAGTATGCCTAGGGCTATCGTGTTTATGTAGCGAGTCAGTATCAGCCCCTTTACATCCCCTATCCTCTCAGCAACCCTTCGGAGGAGCTCCCTGTAGTTAGCTCCCAGGGTTTTCACGCCCCTCTCCCTTAGGTAGTCTATGGCTCCTGAGACCGTGTCACCGTAGGCGGCTAGCCTCGATTTAACCCTAGCCTTAAGGTAGGGGCTCATACTGACTACCCGATCCAGCCTATAGTTCGGATTAGATCCATCATATATCACGAGGCCGCCGGGCATGACGTCATCTAGGTGTGTGAAGAGGGTCTCCGGGTCCAGAGCGGCCAGGGCGTGGACGGGGTATTTTATTGAGCGGGCCTTCCTGTCCCTAATCCTGAATATGAAGTAGCTATGCTTTCCTATGATGTTCGAGTGGTACTCCCTAACCCCATATATGTGGTAGCCCGACTTGAGGACTGCCCTCATAAATATTTGTCCTGCAGTCTCTATTCCACTACCCTGTGGGCCACCGATGATCACAGATAGGTCCGCCAACCCGCTCAGCCTCATAAGGGTGAAAGGGGGGTTATTTATATCTTTAATCGGCAGTATAGGTTTCTACATATATTAACGGATCTATAAAGAAGTTCTTATACATCCTATGGCCAACATGGAGCGACATTTCACTCCTGTGTAAATATGTCTTGCAGTCTATGCACCAGAAGAACTCATCTTCAAGTGTTCCTTTAAAGTACTCGTTGCAAGCCTCGTTCTCGCCGAAGGTAAACCTGTCCAGCTTGCTGCAGTAGCCCATATAATAGTGCAGAAGGCAGGGCTGCCAGTAAGCGCAGCTCTCACACCTCAATATTGAACACCAATTAGAAAATATGGGTCAACTTGGGATATAAGTTTAGCTTAGCATTAATGTTATCCTTTTTAAGTCAAAAGGTTAACCTAGATCTTGATGAGGCGGGCCGGAGAGGCGGTGCTCCCACTCCACAGGGGCAGCGTTCCGCAAAGGTTGATCAGGAGGATGGTCAGGCTAGCCGACCAGATCGCATACCTGATAGTCGTTGAGGAGGGGCCGAGAGGCCTGTTGAGGAAGCTGTCAGACCCATTCTGGTTCCAGTCGCTTGGCTGTGTCCTGGGCTTCGACTGGCACTCATCAGGTCTCACGACAGTGACGACGGGGGTGTTGAAGATGGCTCTCAGGATCGATAGGCACGGCGTCGCCGTTGCGGGGGGTAAGGGGAAAAAGTCGCTCTTAACGCCCGAGGAGATAAGGGAGATCGGCGGTAGGTTGGGGTTTAGCGGCTCCAGGATAGAGGAACTCATATATGCGAGCCGTATGGCTGCAAAGGTTGACAACGCCCTCGTCCAAGATGGTTACCAGCTCTACCACCATGCATTCTTCCTAACGGAGAAGGGCGAATGGGCGGTTGTCCAGCAGGGAATGAACCCCGACGACAGAACCGCGAGGAGGTATCACTGGATCTCAGGCGGGCTGGAGAGCTTTGTAGTTGAGCCGCATAGCGGTGTAGTTGGTGAACGACGCCTTAAAAACGTGCTTAACATGACTGCAAGGGAGGCCGAGGGCAACAGAAAGGCCTCCGTCGACCTGGTCAGGGAGGGACCCATCAAACTTAAGAGCCTTCTGAGATCCGTTAGGCCCGGGCCCCTGGACAGGTGGCTTGGATACAGGACTGAGAAAGTGCCGGTGCTCAGGATGCCCTGGTCCATAAACTGGGAGGCTGTCAAGAAGGCTTATGAGATCCAGCCTGGAAATTACGAGGAGCTCGTCTCGATAAGAGGTGTTGGGCCCGCCACGATAAGGGCGCTCTCGCTGGTGGCCGAGCTGATATATGGGGAGCCTGCAAGCTGGCGGGATCCAGTCAAGTACACGTTTGCCCATGGAGGTAAGGATGGCGTGCCATATCCGGTGGACTTCCACACCTACGACGAAACGATAAGGACACTTGAAGAATACGTGAAGGCTGCTGAAGTCTCAGAGAGGGAAAAGTTAAGCGCCCTTAGAAGGCTGGCCAAGCTAAAGCTTCGGTAAGGAAGTAGATGGTCAGCTTACGGTGCAGATTTCTGAGATAATCTCCAGGATCCCCTTGACGATTTTGCAGGCGTCTTTAAGCTCGGCTTTCCCCCTCTCGGTTGCTACATAGTATTTTCTTGGAGGGCCTGAGGGTGACTCGCCCCAGTAGGACTCGATAAGCCCCATCCTCTCAAGCTCCTTGAGGTTTGGGTAGAGGGTGCCTTCGACTAGCTTGAGGCCGGTGATCTCGGAAAACCTCCTGGCTATCCTGTAGCCGTAGGCCCTTCCACCCTCATCAACTATTATCTTAAGGATGAGTACAGGGTAGATGAGCCTTTTGAGATCCCTCTTAACCCTCTCCGCCAGCCTCCCCATGGAGGACGCCTCTTAAGCCCAATATTAGAAAACCCACCGAGGTTGATAACCAGAGCGCCTCGGCAAGCCCCACCAGGAACTGGTTCTCAAGGCTCGAGCTTAGTGAGAGGCCAGCAGCCATCCAGTCAACGGCGCCATGAAGAAGGGAGAGCATCAAGTAGCCTAACAAACCCCTCCGCCTTAAAGCGAAGTAGGCTAGGAGGGATGCTGAGGCCATATGAAACAGTATGCTGGAAACCCTCTCAACAGAGCCAAGAAACCCAGACATCACTGTGATCCTGGTCAGCCCCAGCGTCAAGGCTACGCCCGTTGAGAGGAGGGCTAGGCCCCACTCACCAAGGCCAAACCCAAGTCCTAAATGAAGGGCATATTTGGGAGATTTATCATATAGCTTAACTACAGCAGACATCTTAAGACCTTCCTGAACAAATCCGGCAATAAGCCCTGCCCCCAGCGCCCTAAGCTGGATGTTGGAAACCCCTCTAAGAGGCATTTGAAGCGGAGGCTGCACAACCAGTGTGAGCACCAGGAGCCCGCCTCCCACCAATACTGCCTCCGCATCTAAGGGCCTTAATTGTGGAATCAATCGATAAAGAGCTAGAATAGCCATTGTGGGTAGGGCCAGTAAAAATAGGTATGGGATCCATTCCACCCTTTACTCAGCCTCCATGAGCCTGTGGAGGAGTGCACCGTATATGGCCCAGATCCCCAGGGTTGCCATGAAGCCAGCTATGAATGCTGGATGTGTTCCGAATAAGGTTGTCTGGAGGGTTAGGTTTGATACCCCCACGAGAAGCCCGATCAACAGCCCCACTCCAAGGGCCTTAGCAAGGCTTTTAGACCTTACCGTCCTTCCGTACGCCACCCCACCGATAACTCCTATCAGCATGAAGACCGTGAGGTTATTTGTGAACAATGAGACAAGTATCATCATCTTAGCGCTCTCAGGGGTCAAGACACCCTCTGAGGCCCTCACCAGAAATGACGAGATTGTATCAACCACATCCGGATACACTAGAAGAGAGATGATACTCCCAGCAACGGTTGCCAGGGCTCCACAGATAAGGCCACTCACCAATCCAGCGACTGCAGGCCTCATATATCGGCACCCTATATACATCGTTATCCGATGTACTATATAAACCTTTATCACCGCTATGAGGGCACTGCAACGTATCCCGGCTTCTAGGGTATGTGGAAAGGACGGAAACCCAATTCAGCTTAACTCGACAACACCGCTACAAGGAGGCCTAGCCTGGTCGGTATCACGGTTGACGTCCACGGTGGCCTAGAAATCACCTGAAAGAACTCCTCCGGGGGAGCTGGCACATAGGCATTATGGAAAATCGCTATTCCGCCCTTCCTGAGCTTTTCCTCGAGCACTCTTGCGACATCCGGGTACTCCCACTTATCAACATCCACGAAGACTAGGTCGAGAGATACGTCGTCCAGCTCTTTAAGAAACTCAAGGGCGTCTTGCCTGACAACCCTAATCCTAACTCTTTCAAAAAGCTTTAGGGATGAAACGAGCTTAGCCAGCCTCTCAGCCCTCCATGGATCCACCTCAACTGCCGAGACTTCAGAATCCCCTGCAGGAGCATCTTCAAGGGCTTTGGCCATCCAGATGGTTGAGTAGCCGATCCCGGCCCCAAGATCCGCAGCCCTCAGCCTCCTCCCCGATGTAGAGGCATAGGTGAATGCTATGGAGTATATGTGGTATCCATCTTCAGGGTCGATTGAGGGTATTCCAAGCCTATACGACTCGCCCCTAACCTTCTCAGAGGCTCTAAGGAACTCATCGGTCAACATCGAGGTATATGCCCTCCAGCCCGGATTTAACCCTACACTCCTACTAATAAGAATTAACGATAAATAATAAATTATCTGAATCTGGAGGGTATAGGGGGCCATGATAGAGGCATTCATATTTATTACAGCGGAGCCCGAAAGCATCGATAAACTCGGCTCGGAGTTGAAGAAGGTGAAGAACGTAAAGTGCATATGTGCCATCACGGGAGAATACGACCTTATCGCCAAGGTTTCGGTCGAAACTTTCCCGGAGCTTTCAAACCTCATAAAGAAGAGGCTCTCAACGCTTCCAGGAGTTAGGAGGATAGAGACCTCAATAATAATGAAAACGTACTAGCCTGGGTACTAAGATCATTAAAATTGCGTATGACGGGAAGACTTATCTCATAGTTTCCTCCCATACTAAATGATGTGCTGAAGATTGTGGTGAGGGCTCGTAGCGATGCTGCAGCAGTTCGTGCGATGCTGCAAGGCTACTATCCGGGATGGGATATAGAAGTTGCGACCCTTGGCGGCGTTAGAAGACCTCGAGAAATGCTGAGAAGATTGCTTGATGTGGTTGTGGATGAGCATAACTACTACGTTGTGCTCATTGGGAGGGAGGACGCCGGTCTCCTTAGCTTGGTGGGAGAGATGCCCGAAAACGTCGTTGTCCACATGGTTCCCAGAAGCAAGGTGAGAAATGCGCGGCTTTCGATGCTAGCAAGGGAGTTGGAGAAAGCTAAGGCGACGTTCAGGTGTGGGATTGGGTGGGTTGAGGACCATTATTTAAGCGCCAGGTCAGATAAAGATGTTAGCCCAGTGCCCATAACTCCTTCGCCAGCCTGCGACCCGTTTATAGGCCTAGGAGCCTGGAAGATGCGCCTGGACAGGCTTTTCGGAGACCTGGGTTCGCCACCTCTGCTAGTAAAGGAGTTTGCAGGCATACACAGGGTGTTTATCGGCGACGTGCCGGTAGGTCGCCTCAGGTTCGCCGACGCGGGGCCCGTTGAGGCGGTTGGGAAGGTGCCCGATGAGCGTCCCACTCACATATTCCTTAAAACGGTGAGGTCAGGGATCTTTAGGCTTCATGAGAAGGTCTCGTTGAGTTTTCTGAAGAGGTTCAGGGATCGCTATGACTACTTCTACGTTCCTTGGAGCGGTGGGAAGGACAGCACAGCTGCTCTCCACCTAGCCATCCGGGCCTACGGCGTAAAGCGGGTGCGCGCAGTCTTTGTCGATACGGGTACCGAATTTGAGGAGAACCTAGGGTACGTAGAGGTGCTTTCAAGGAGGCTTGGTGTGCAGCTGGAGCGGGTGGAGGCGGGGCTTGACCGCCTGATAAGGGAGATGGGGCTGCCGACTAACAGGAATAGGTGGTGCACAAAGGTGAAGATATCGGCTTTGAGAAGGGGCATTCTAGGGCTCGGAGGAAACTTTGTGACTGTGGTGGGTGATAGGGATGCTGAGTCTCCGCTTAGAAGTAGGAGGCCTCCTTATAGGAGCGAGGAGGTCTATATGCAGCTGGCCCCCCTCAAGTTTTGGGGGATGATCCACGTCCAGGCATACCTAACCTACTACAACATACCCCACAACCCCCTTTACCTTAAGGGCTTTTACAGGATAGGCTGCGTAATGTGTCCAGCTATGCGTAACTGGGAGCTCGAGGCGATATATTCCGATCCATCCCTCAAGCTTCAGTACAAGTCCCTGGTTGAGCCCCTCAGACAAGCTCTATGACCATTGAGAGGGCGCCGCCCCCACCATGGCATATCGTTGCTAGGCCCCTCTTAAGCCCCCTTCTCCTCAGGGCATATATGAGCGTTGTTAGTATTCTTGCACCGCTCGCCCCAATTGGGTGGCCAAGGGCGATGGCGCCGCCGTGGACATTAAGTTTCTCGAATGGTATGCCCAGCATCCTCGAAACAATTATGCTGGCCACTGCAAAGGCCTCATTATGCTCAACAAGATCCACATCATCGATGGTCATGCCCAGCTTCTTAAGCAGCTTCCTTGTTACAGGAACGGGGGCAACAATGAAGTTCCCCTCCCCCATAGCGCCCCAGGAGTAGCCGATGATCTTCGCAAGGGGCTTCACCCCCAGCTCCTCCACCTTCCTGCCACTCATGACTACGACCGCCGAAGCTCCATCCGAGATTTGCGAAGCATTTCCAGCCGTCGTTACGCCGTCCTTAGTGAAGACGGGCTTAAGCCTTGACAGCTTCTCAATGCTGGTATCAGGCCTTATTCCCTCGTCCCTATCCAGAAAGATCCTGACGCCATCCTTCTCAACGTCGATGGGCACTATCTCCTCTTTAAAATAGCCCTTCTCGGTGGCCTCAGCCGCCCTCATGTGGCTCATATAGGCAAACTCGTCCGCCTCCCTTCTAGACACTTTATGTCGCTTAGCCTCCCTGTCCGCTATCTCACCCATAGCCATGTTCAGGAATGGATCCCTGAGCCCATCCCAGACCAGAAGGTCTACTAGTTGGGGTGGGTTCCAATAAATCAGTTTGACGCCCCACCTTAACCTTGCTGGGAGTATGAACGGGGCATTACTCATGCTCTCCATACCGCCAGCGACAACGATATCCTCATCCCCAGCCTTAATTGCCTGCGCGGCTGAGGCCACCGCCCTCAGGCCCGAGGCACAAACCTTGTTAACCGTGAATGCATCAACCTCCTCAGGGATCCCCGCCAACTGGGCGGCTTGCCTGGCGGGGTTCTGCCCCAGTCCCCCCGAGAGAACATTGCCCATTATCACCTCCTCAACGTCCTTCGGCCCTATCCCGGCCCTTCTAACTGCCTCTTTTATAACAATGGCGCCCAGCTCCACCGCTGATAAGGGGGCGAGGCTTCTTCCAAATTTGCCTATGGGGGTTCGAACAGCGCTTACGATGTAAGCCTCCTCAGGCATAATTGGCACCAGGGTTTTAAACCTGTTATCGAAATTTATTTTTAAAGGTTAACTGATTTTAGGCGATTGGCTATCCATTATTAAGAATTACCTAGAACATGAATGCCATCGACCTGCCCTTCCACCTCTCTCCCACGATCGGTATCTTTGCACCGCAGTACTTGCATCTCCCATCATCGGTTATGTTCCATTCCAGGATCTCGAAGCCGTACCGCCTTACCAGGAGCCTGCCACACTCGTGGCAGTAGGTGTGTTCGCCATGGTGTCCCGGCACGTTCCCCATATACGTGTAGTTGAGACCTTTCTCTCTTGCAAGCGCCCAAAACTTCTCAATGAGCGCCACTGGGGTTGGGGGGACATGGGTGTATTTGTAGGTTGGGTAGAATCTCGTGACGTGGAGGGGAGCGTCAGGGCCTAGCTTGTCTAGCTGCCAGTCCACAAGCTTTGAGAATAGCTCGACCTCATCGTTGAACTTTGGAACGATGAGGTTGGTCGTCTCCACATGGACCCCATGATCCTTCATGATCTCGATAGCCTGAAGGACGGGCTCCAGCCTCCCAAACACCTTCGTGACGTACCTTCTAGAGTCGAACACCTTTATGTCCACGTTCGCCGCGTCTATATACTTTACAAGCTCCTCAAGTGGTTCGGGGTTGATGTACCCGTTGGTCACCAGGACGTTCTTTATGCCCTCCCGCTTGGCGAGCCTGGCCACGTCTAGAACATATTCATACCATATTATCGGCTCGTTGTAGGTGTATGCTATGGAGGGGCTGCCATACTTCTTCGCCAGCCTGACGACCTCCTCGGGGGGGCTTGACTCATAGTAAGTTTCGCCAGGCCCATACTGGGATATCCCCCAGTTCTGGCACCATGGACACCTAAAGTTACAGCCCATCGTGCTTATGCTGAGCACGGGGCTGCCCGGATACCAATGGAACAGTGGCTTCTTCTCTATGGGATCCATGTGGAGGGCGGTTATCAAGCCGTAGTTGAGGGTGTAGAGGCGGCCATCGACGTTCTCCCTAACCCTACATATCCCCCTGGCTCCGGGGCTCAGCATACAGTTCCAGGGGCATAGCGTACATTGAACCTTCCCGTTCGGAAGGGGCTTCCACCAAAGAGCCTCCCTCATACCTTTCAATCCATAAGACCTAGGTGTATAACCAAAAATATTCTTTAACCTTAAACCTGGAAAACACACATCGAAAAATGGGTTTAGGTTTAGGCTGGCTTGAAGTAAAGTATGTCGGTTATCTCGCCCCTCCTCTCATCGGTAGGCTTCAAAACGGCTTTAACCCTCATGCCAATCTCAACATCCTTTTCATCCATCTCGCCGAGCCTGTGTATGAGCCCTCCGTTGACACCGTCGAAAGTTATGAAGGCAACTATCACGGGCTCCTCGAGCTTCTCCCCGTCAACACCTACTCTCAGTATGGTGTAGGTCTCAACGTTTCCCTCAGGCTCAACCTCAAAATACTCAGTTATCTCTGAGAAGCAACTGGGACAGTAGGCCCTGGCTGGAAGATAGCTCACATCACATTTCATGCACCGGGAGGCCAGGAGCTTGCCCCTCTCCTTCAGGGTTTTGAAGAACTTCTCTCCGGCGATCCCAGCCGTATATAGGTAGCCTTCAACCTCCATGTCGCCGTACCAGTGTCTAAGCTTTGTTGGGAGCCCAACCTTATCCCAGCTCATCCCTCTCCCTCCCCAACGGGCTCAAAGTAGAGAATGTCATTTATGCTGCCCTCCCTCTCCTTAGGCGGCTTCCATACAGCCTTAACCCTCATCCCGAAAGCCTTCCTACTTATGACAAGCTCGGGGTCTATGTTAAGCCGATGGAAGATCCCCGATCCCGGGGCGTCCTCGAACTCCACTATTCCGATGACCTCCGGCTTCTCGAGGCGCTCCCTCGTAGCGGCTATGTAGCTCACGACCGCCGTCACGATCCTGCCGACCGGCCTGACGTACACCCACTCGCCGGTCGGCCTGAAACAATGTTCACAGTACATCCTTGGTGGTATCAGTATCTTTCCACAGTTCCGGCACCTTCTCCCAACTATCCTGCCATTCTTCAACTCCTCAAGAAACCTGCTGAGGGCCTGCCCGGCAGCCCAGGCGTACTTAGCCTCCGGCTTATCCTCAACCTTAAATGCCTTCTCGAACTCTGCCCTCTTGAGCGGCGTTCCAGGAAGCTTATAACCCATCTCAACCACCCGCCATCACCCCGCCCTCATAACAATAACTGTTCCAGCCTGCATCAAGTCTCCCCAAGCCTGGGCAAGCCCGGTGTAGGCTGGCTTCTTTACCTGCCTCCCCCCAGCCTCGCCTCTAAGCTGCCAGAATATCTCTGCAACCTTCATTAAGCCAGCCGCGGCGATGGGATTGCCAACCCCGAGTAGCCCGCCGCTGGGGTTCACTGGGAGATCCCCATCCCTCTCCGTCACGCCCTCCCTGGTGAGTATGGGGGCCTCCCCCTTCCTGGCCAGCATCAGACCCTCCATATGGTGGAGCTCCTTGTAGTCAAACGGGTCGTAAACCTCAGCCACATCTATCTCCTTCCTCGGGTTGTTTATCCCGGCCATCCTATACGCCATTCTCGCCGCAACCTCGACGTACTTGGGGTAGGCAAGCTCCCTGTTCGTCCACTGTGTTGAGTCGAGGGCCCAGCCAACACCCTCAACCCAGACTGGGCTGTCCGTTATCCTTCTAGCCACCTTCTCCGAAACCATCACCAGGGCGGCCGCCCCGTCAGTAACGGGGCTGATGTCCAGCCTCTGGACGGGGTAGACTAGGACCTCGCTGTTGAGGACGTCCTCCACGGTTATCTTGGCGGCAAGCTGGGCGGCGGGGTGGTCGAGGGCGTTCCTCTTATTCTTCACGCTGACCAGAGCTATGTCCTCCTTCCTCACATTGTACTTATACATGTACCTATGCATCTCCATGGCGAATATCCATATCAGGTTGGGGTTGAGGGGCCTCTCTAATATCGGATCCCATATGTGCTTGAAGACGAACTGGGGGTGTGGTTGGGCCGGGCTCATCTTCTCCTCCGCCACCACCAACACCACGTCGAAAAGCCCGGAAGCCACATGCCACCACCCGGCGATCGGCGTGAAGACCCCCGTCCCACCGCCGACATAAACCCTCATGGTTGGCCTCCCCCACCCACCCGAGCCATCCGCAAGATACTCACCCTTCATGTGAACCCCATCGAATGCGTCGGGGGCGCTCCCGATGACCACGGCGTCAACGTCGTCCAGCTCGAGGCCTGCCCAGTCAAGGGCCATCTTTGCGGCCTCCCAGGCCAGCTCCTTAGGAGTCTCCAGCATCCTTCTCCTGAACAGGGTTAGTCCAGCCCCCACAACGGCCACACGCCTCTTAACATATATGTTGGTCTTCACCCCTACACCACCCCCTCATTGCTCAAAACCACAACAGCGCCAGTATCGGTTGGAACACCCCTCCAAGACTGAACCACACCAGCGCTGGCATCCTTAATCTGGAAGCCGTAGGCCTCACCCCTGAGCTGGAGAACGGCCATTAGAAGCTTTACGAGTCCGCTGGCTTCAAGGGCGTTGCCCAGGCCAAGTAGACCCCCACTTGGGTTCACAGGCATCCCTCCCCCAATGTGGAATGTTCCGTCCTCAAGATACTTGGGGGCTTCGCCCTTGCTTGCGAGGCCCAGAGCCTCTATGTGCATTAACTCCTTATAGCTAAACCTGTCGTCAACCTCCGCGAAGTCGAAGGCGTTCCAGGGGTCGCTCACCCCGGCCATCCTGTAGGCCATCCTCGCCGCAATCCTCGCGTAGAGCGCCTCATCCCACACCTTCAGCTCATAGGAGGGTGTGCCAGTGGCCCAGCCGACCCCCTTGATCCATATGGGCTTCTCGTTCAGCTTCTTAGCGATGCTATCGGCGGCCAGGACGAAGACTATCCCCACGTCCACCAGGGGCGCTATATCGATCTCGCTGACCGGGTCGGCGACCATCCTAGAGTCCATGGCGTCTTCCACGGTTATCTTGGCACCGTAGCTGGCCATAGGGTTGGCTAGGGCGTTATTCTTGTTCTTAGCCACGACCATCGCCATATGGCTTCTATCGGCCCCAGACACCTCAAGATACTTCCTGGCCTCAAGGCCCGCGATATGGTATGGGTGGAACTTGAGGGGCCTATGGTAGATTGGGTCGAGGGCGAAGTGCAGGATCTTGTCATATGTAAGGATGTCGCTGGCCTTTGAGTGGGACTCCACAACAACGACGTCAAAGGCGCCGGTCTTAATCTTCATGAAGGCCGACGCTATCCCGATAAGCCCATCGCCCGGGATGGTGTAGGTGGGCCTGAGGGTGCCTCCCAGGGGGTCTGGAACGAACTCGTCGGCTATGCTTATACCCTCCCAGAAGTCCTCCTCACACGTGACGAAGGCGTCCACTTCACTCCGCGGATCTATGCCGCCAGCATCCTCATAGGCCCTCACAGCCGCCTCAAACATCATTTCCCTAAAGGAAACCTCGGGCGTCGTTGGCTTAAACCCATACCAACCAACGCCCACTATAGCTACATCACGCAAGGTAAAACACCATGATTGAACCGCATTCAGAAAAATTAAACTTTCCCAACAACACTCCATGACGTCAGAGGCCCCCCACGCTGCTCGATCCACAATCCCAGTTTACGCCCACGCCTTTTCTCAGTGCGTCTGTCGAATTTGTCCTGATGTACATGCTTGCTTTATGTCGGATGAAAGGCTGAACATAGAAGCAAAATACTTATATCTATCCATGTAAAAAATGATATTAGAAATGAAAGTTAGTAAAATAAATATAAAAATACATAGTTACAGGACAAAGATGCCAGT
>WAQG01000009.1 GCA_015520395.1 Candidatus Geoarchaeota archaeon | reverse complement strand
GCTAGGCGGCGGGCTGCAGGGGTATAAGAAGACCCCCATTCGAGCTCCGTAGAGACCCGCTTCACAGGGGTTCGAATCCCCTCCCCGGCTCCACTTTATAGGGTTTCAACGAAAGCCAAGGTTGAGCCTCTGCCCATACGTTATTCAAGGATGCCCTACGATCACTGATCGCTTTAGATAAAAGCCCGATAACCATTTATTTCCATAACCCGGTTTTCCGGTGGGATTCGAAATGGCTAGGTCGCCTGAGCTTGAGAGGGTGTTGAGGCTGGTGAATCTTGAAGATGCCATTGAGATGACTTTTGAGAGCTGCCGATTCCCGCTAAACGTTGAGGAGGTTGTCGTGGAGAATGCCGTTGGGAGGGTTTTGGCGGAGGACATAATTGCTAAGGTTGACATGCCCAGGTTTGATCAGGCTTTTTACGACGGTTATGCCGTCTCAAGCCGTGACACAGGGAAAGCTACTCCGAGGGGCCCGGTTAAGCTTAAAATTGTTGGGAGGCTTGGGACTAATGATACGCCCGACTCTTTAAGTCTGAGAGATGGTGAAGCGGCGTTTGTGCCTTGTGGCGCGCCTCTGCCTAAAGGTGCTGATGCTGTTATAAGGGTTGAGGAGGCCATTGTTGAGGATGGGGCATTAGTTGTAAGGAGGCGTGTAAAGCCGGGGGAGAACGTGGTTTCCAGGGGCAGCGATTTTAGAGCTGGTGAGCTTCTCCTCAAAAGAGGATGGGTTCTAAGACCTCAGGATCTGGGCCTCTTAATGGAGCTAGGCATAACCAGTATTAAGGTTATCCGTACGCCTAGTATCGGTATTTTTTCGGTGGGGAGCGACCTGATTGAAAGGGCCGAGATGGGCATCCCGTATCCCGACACCTATTCTAGGGTGGTTGCAATGTTCCTAAGCGCCTTAGGGATGAGGGTTAGATATTATGGAATAGTCCCTGATGAGCTGTCCACTATAGAAAGTGTTATTAGGACTTCCACATCGCAGAATGAGGTTACCCTTATTGTAGGTGGGGTCTCGGTCGCCAGGAATGACCTCGTGCCAAGGGTTGTTTCAGAGATCGGTGAGATCGTCTTTCACGGTGTCAGGGTGAGCCCGGGTAAGGTTAGTGGACTGGCCAGAGTTGATGGGAAACCCGTCTTCCTCGTCCCGGGGCACATAGGCTCCACATTAGCATGCCTCTTCCTATTTGTTATACCAGCTCTAAGCTATAGGTTGACGGGGGTCAAGGATCCATATATAAAAGTTAGGGCAGCCTTAGAGGGTGGGATTGAGGGTAGACATGGCAGGCATGCTTTCAGAACAGTTGCTCTGAGGTACCAGGATGGGAAGTATAAAGCTATACCTGTGAGGAAGCATATGGGTGGGTCTCCCCTTATAACCTCAGTGACCCATGCCGACGGCTTCATAGTATTGGAGCCCGGCTATGAGGTCTCGGCTGGAAGCCTCGTTGAGGTGAGGCTATTCCCAAAGATAAGCGCCCCCAGAATATACTGGTAACTTAAATAGAGGAGTTGCTCCTAACCTTTTTCCTTAACCTCACACCTATGTACCACCCAGCCGTACCCAGCGTAAGGGCGATAAGGAAGCCGAGTCTATGGGATGCACAGAGAATTCCAAGCCCCACTGCGAGATAGATCTCCCACCTCCTTTTAAGCCTCTTTACAACCTTCAACAGCTCTATTGAGACCATTAAAAGCATTGCTGCGAGCACGGAGATTGGTATGAAGTTTAAGGCCACAGAGACCGCCCCCTCGCCGAGGAGTGAAAGCGCTATGAAGAATAGGCCAGCCATTATTAGCGCGCCACCTGTCCTCGCCCCAAACCTATAGTGAGCCGCTAACCCGCCAGCGCCGTGGCAGACTGGAACCCCCCCTAAGATGAAGGAGACTATGTTCATTAGGACATGACTCTTAAGAAGTTTCTGTGCATCTACACCATTTTTATTAAAGTAGTCCCTTGAGAGTGAGGAGGTTGCGAGAACAGCGTTTCCAAGCGTTAGCGGGATTTGTGGGATTGCAAGAAGCGTTAAGGCCGTTAAAAGCTCGTGAAACGTTGGGAGCGGGGGGAGTGCACCGCCCTTTGGAAGGCTTGGATGAAGATTAAGCGTTATCGATGCGACTACCCCCACGGCAAGGATGGTAAGTATGGATGGTAAATCTAAAACCCTTTCAGTAGGGATCGCTATTATTAGACAGATGAGGAGTATGACCCAGCCCAGCTTACCCTCGCTCTGCACTAGTCCGATCCCCGAAATTATGAGCTTAAAAGCTAATCCTAGTTGTATTCCGCGTATCAGAAAGCTAGGTATCTCCTTAACGATCCTTTCGGAAAATATGGGGATAAAGATGAGGAGGAATATTGCCATTATTAGCGAGGCCGCCCTTATGGTTGCCGGGGACACGCCCGTCGCTACAGATATTACCGCGATAGCTTTCATCGGCTGCACGGGGATCGGGATCCTGAAGAAAAGTCCTGAGTATATATAGAGCTGTCTCTTATACACATCTGACGCTGC
>WAQG01000008.1 GCA_015520395.1 Candidatus Geoarchaeota archaeon | reverse complement strand
TATCCTTTCAAGGCCGAACGCCACAACACCATAGCCTATGACCGCCCCGGTTATGGCGTGGGTGACCGAGATGTCGTAGCCCAGCCTGGAGATCGAGAAGACCCATATACTGGTGGCGGCAACGGCGGCGAAGGCGCCCGCTATGCTTATCTCAGGGACGATCCCCCTCCCAATGGTTTTCATGACCATGAATCCCTGGGTCATTGCTCCGGCAGCTGTGAATATGGCAAACAGAATCACCGCGTTTCTTATCGATATCGCTCCGGCGCCAACGGCACAGTCAGTGGGCTCGGCGGCATCGTTGCCCCCGAGAATTATTGCAGTTATGAAGGACATTGCGAGGCCAGCGGCAAGTAGCGCCGTCTCTAGAGACATCTCGCCCAACCCACCAAGACATTAGAGGGTTTAAAACGTTTCCCACTCGTGCTGTGTAGTTAGGGCCTGGAGAACAATGTGATCGGGGCCATTTTAAAGGGCTCAGCGGGCATGAAAATATAAAACTTATATATTCAGATTCCCGAAGGTTTCTAAGTGGTAGGTGGAATTTGATGGGGTATCCATGGATTGGCAGGCGTAGGGAAAGGGCAGTTTTAAGGATATGTGAGAGGCATCTGGACAAGGTTCTCGAAACCGTGGATGCCCTGAAGGAGATAGTCTACAGCTTTGTCACGGGTAATGAGGAGGGCGTGAAGGCGTCCTATGAGAAGCTCTTCAAGCTTGAGAGGGAGGCCGACGACATAAAGGAGGAGATAATAGTTGAACTCTCGAAGGGCCCCTTCCACCCGATCGACAGGGAGGACATACTTAGGCTTGTGGTGACCAGCGATGATATCGCCGCCCACGCTAAGGCCGCTGGGAGAAAGCTCACATTCCTCAGGTCTGACGGGCTGCCGGAGGATATTAAGGAGGGTATGAAGAAGATAGTGGATCTGGCGGTCGAGTCGGTTCTTAGGCTTAAGGTGGCCTTCGACAGGCTGATCTCTAGCCCCAAGGAGGCCATAGCTGAGGCTGAGAAGGTGGAGAGGGTTGAGGAGGAGGTCGACGAGGTTAGGGCCGACCTGATAGAGCGGGTTCTGACATGGGGGGACGAGGTTAAGCTTGTGAGCAGGTGGCTCCTTGTTAAGGAGGTTATAGAGGATATAGAGACCCTGACGGACAAGGCCGAGGATACGGCCGACGTGATAAGGGGGCTGGCCGTTTTAAGCTAGGGCTTTATCCCTATAACCCGCGTTAGATACCTGTGGGCCTTTGAGAGCAGCTCCTTCGAACTCTTAAAAGTAAGCCTATTATAGGCGGCCTCGAACGGAAGCCACACATACCCAACATGCTCCCATGAGATCTTAACCTCGTCGTTAAGCGCCTCCCCAATAAAATATACCACCTCCTTGTGGACAAGACGGCCGTTCCGCCTATAAAAATACTCTATCTTGTGCTTAAAGCTCGGAACTATGCCTATGTCAAGCCCCGTTTCCTCCTTCACCTCTCTCCTAGCTGCATCTATCGGTCTCTCACCAAACTCTATGTTTCCCTTAGGGAAATCCCAATGGCCCGAAGGATACCTTAAAAGCAGGTACTCTATCCTCCCACCACTTCGCCTAAACACCACTGCGCCCGCTGACCGCTCCTCGATCATCCCATCCACGCCCACTCCAGGCTATCCTACGTTATATTGAGTCAACCTTCCAATATATTTTTCTAAAAAGAGAAAAATGTGGTTACTGTGGTCTCACATAAGCGCTTCCAAGCGTATCCCTTGCAATTATGTACCTCATGATGTTCTGCGCACCCTCAGCACCTATAACATAGGAGAACAGGCCGAGCCAAACCCTATAGATTGGACACTCCTTGGTGTAAGCGAAGGCCCCATGCCACTTCATGACCTCCTGGGCGATCTCCACAGCCGTCTCCGGCGCCCACATCTTAGCCAGGGCGACGGGAACGTTAAGATCCCTCGGATTGTAGGCTGGATCCTTCTCTATGTATATCTTGTCAAAGAGCCTCGCCGCCCTGTAAACAAAGTATCTGGCGGCCTCATACTTGGCGTAGAGCTCGGCAAACTTGAAATTAACCCCCTGGAAGGATGAGATAGGCCTGCCACCGAAAAGCCTGCGGCTCCTGATCCAGTCCGCAGCCTGCTCCAACAGCCACCTGGTAGCCCCTATACATGCAGCTGCTACGAGGATCCTAGCCGCGTTGAAGCCCTCCATGACGTAGTAGAACCCCTTGTTCTCCTCGCCCAGCAGGTACTTCTCCTCGAGCTCGAAGTTCTCCAGTATGAATCCGCCCGTGGTGAGGCCGTGTCTGCCGATGTCCTCATAGATCGTGGGGTTGAATCCGGGGAGGAGCTCGCCGTTTCTCTTGGCTAGGAGGGCGAAGGCGGAGAGACCTCTGTGACCCTCCCCACCCGTCCGGGCTATCAGGAACCAGCCGCCGCCCCAGGGCAGCCTCTGAACCTCCCCGACCCCGCTTCTGTCTCTTACACACATCTGACGC
>WAQG01000007.1 GCA_015520395.1 Candidatus Geoarchaeota archaeon | reverse complement strand
CTATACAGCCCGCAAGCCGCCTAAAGTACTCCTTTATCCTCCCAGCCTCTATCTGAGCCCACATCTCCGAGATGTCGCCGCCCGTCGAGAAGGCCCCGCCCCTCCCAGTTACTATAACCACCCTCACCTGCGGGTCGTCCCTAAGCCTCCTGAGACACTCCCCAAACTCGCAGAGCATCTCTAGGTTGTAGGCGTTAAGCTTCTCAGCCCTGTCAAAGACTATAAGGGCCCTCTCCCCCGACCTGACACACCTCACGCTCATAGGCAGGTAAAACAGTTAGCGGATTTTAAACTAAACCTCCCCGCCGCCCGCATACCTGATAAAGGCTGCCGCGAACTCGTCAGCCTTCCACTCCGCGCCCCTATGCTCCCCTCCCCTAAACCTGAGGACGTGGTAAAGCTCATGGAGAACTATGAACGGGTTCCTCATGGAGGACCTATCCCTGAAACATATCATATGCCTCTTTGGGTCATAGCATGCCCAAACCCTCGACTTACCTCGGGGAAGCCCCACCCTATACCTGGGCTTCCTCACCCCGAACCTCTCACAGAAGAGCTCTAGGGCCTCATCCAAGTCCCCATCAAGTATAAGCCTCACTATCCTCCTAGCCTCCTCTCTGCTTAACGGGAAACGGTGGGACAAGCCCCTGCCTCCCCCTCAAATACGAAAAATGGGGTGTGGGGTTTATGGTTTACTCTATGCCCAGCATGGGGTAAACTTTCTCCTTCAGGTTCCTCCTCACCTGCTCGTATATGTTGTCGTAGAAGTTCTCGCCGTTCGCATCAATCGCCACCATAAGCGGGCCGAACTCCTCAACCTCGAGAACCCACATGGCCTCAGGTATCCCGAGGTCAAGCCAGTGCACGTCCAGAACCCTTTTTATACTCTTAGCCGCGAGGGCCGCCGCGCCGCCTGTGAATATCGCATATACGGCTCCGAACTTCTTGCATGCCTCGGCCGTCTTAGAGCCCATACCACCCTTACCGATGATCACCCTGACGCCCGTCCTCTCGATAAACTCCGCCTCGTAAACCTCCATCCTGGCGCTGGTGGTAGGCCCGGCGGCAACAACCTCCCACCTGTCATCAACCTTCCTTACAACGGGGCCCAGGTGGTAGAGTGCGAGTCCGGAGAGGTCGATGGGGAGCTTCTCGCCCTTTCTCAGGAGCTCTAGGGCCCGGCGGTGTGCGGCATCCCTAGCCGTAACCACGGTTCCCGTCAGGTATATGAAATCGCCTATCTTCAGCTTCCTCACATCCTCCTCGGAGACCGGAAGCCTAAAATGATACTCCGCCATCCTCAACCCACCTCCCTCTCAAGAAACTTATGGGTGAGAAACTCTATCCTCCCATCCGGATACACAACCATGCTACTCCTCCTCACAGCCCAGCAATTCACGACGACCGCCACAGCGAAGGACGCCGGGTGCCTGTGTGCATAGTCTATGTGGACGTCAAGCACAGTGGTCTTCCCACCAACCCCATGTGGCCCCAGTCCAAGCTCGTTAAGAGCCCTGTAGAGCTTCTCCTCCAACTCCGCCACCTCCTTCTCCTCATGCCTACTACCTATGGGCCTGAGGAGGGCCTTCTTAGCAAGCTTTATAGCAATATCGGCGTTTGCAGCCATGCCCACCCCCACGAGGACGGGCGGGCACGGTTTAGCCCCGGTGTCGACAATCGTGTCTACGACCAGCTTCATCAACCCCTTAACCCCGAGCGCAGGGGTTATCACCTTCGCTATCGATGGGGCCTCACTCCCGCCACCCTTCAGGAGAACTGTTATCTCGGCCTTATCGGAGCCTGGCACTATCTCCCACTCTATCCAAGGTATGTACCGCCCAGTATTGTCTCCGGTGTTCTTCCCGGTTATCGGGTGGACGGCGTTCGGCCTCAGTGGGACACGCTTGGTAGCCTCAACAGTCGCCTCCCTAAGGAGGGAAGCAAGCCTCCCCAGAAGCGGGAACTTCTCCCCAACCTTAACATAAAATATCACAGTCCCCGTGTCCTGGCAGATCGGCAGCCCCTCAGTCTTCGCTATCTCCACGTTCTTCAGGATGGCTGACAGCATCCCCTTGGCAAGCTCGCTCTCCTCAGACTCGTAAGCCCTTCTAAGAGCCTCTTCAACATCGTCGGGAAGAACCGTCGCCGCCGCCCCAATCAACCTGACAGTCGCCTCAAAAACCCTCTTCTCAAGCTCGTCTATGTTAGAGGCAGCCATGTCTAAACACCTATGTATTTAACACAGCCAAATATAGATAAACTTAATCAACACCACCACAAACTTATAGTACAATCAACCAAAGCTCCCACAACCACCCTCTACCAGCACGTATCTTCATGGTATGAAGATACTACATGAGAGATAGGTAAAGAAATAAAATTTCGCTCTTAGCTTTACGCTCTTAGCCCTAAAGTTACATGGCTGAGTGCTTCTAGTAGCTGGTGGCGTGTGTGCAGGGTTGCTTCTGGGTAGAGCCTGCCCGTCTATGAGTGTTGAATCTG
>WAQG01000006.1 GCA_015520395.1 Candidatus Geoarchaeota archaeon | reverse complement strand
TACCTCGGGCGATCCTCTTAGCGACCATAAAGAGCGTCCTATCTCTATAACAGTTTACGTGAATATACTTTACATCCAGACCCCTCCTTTCCGCCCTCCTCTTTAACATGCTCCCAAACTTCTTTGAAACAGCGGTCTTACCCGTTCCAACCGGGCCATAAGCTATGGCTCTATAGAAGGCGGATCCAGGCGCCTCGATGAACCCCCTGTAGATCGTGATAAGCTGCTTAAGCTGCTTTTCCCTATAGGGGAGACTATCAGGAACGTATTCCGGCATGAGCTTAGACTCGTCTCTGAATATATGGGAGACTTTCACTTTCGCGTCACTATATATTCAGTTGGCCTATAAGGATAATAAACGTTCGCATATTCTCGAATCTATAAACCTGGCGGGAAGGCGCCGCCTACCAGTTAACCTAAAATACTCAATCTTTCTTAAAGGCGCGATGCCCATCCTCCCCCCAAGCCCCTCCACAACAACGATCAACTCTCCATTCTTACTTGAAGGAACAGTGCAAAACGCCTCAAGCGCTGCTCTAAACACCGCCTGACCACCCACCTCACCCCTTTTAGCCACCGACAGATAGAGCCTAACAGGCCTGAACCTCTCAACAACGCTTCTAAGCCCCCTAACTAAAGCCTCATGTTCGGCGGGAACAACTAACATAAGTGGAATGCTCCTAATCGCAACATACCTCCTCCTAGATCGTAGGAGAGAAACACATTTTTCAAAGTTCAGCCCAGTCTCAAGCAAGGCTACTCCCGACCACTCACCAACGCTGACAATCCTAGAGCCAGGATCCCAGGGAATGATGAAGTCAAGCACTTCTCTTGCGGCAAGAAGCTCCTTTCCAGGCTTGCTTGTCACAACTATAAACATTGTTTATCCCCAGCCGAAAGCCTGTCCCGCCGTGGTCACTTACGTCTGGGCGCGATTCTATAGAGGTCGAGAATTAGGCAGGAACTTAGCCTTTCGCCGTACCTTGCCGCGAATAGCCTCCTGATCCTCCCACCGGAAAACTGTCCGAGGAAGTAGAACACTACGAAGATCGGTATTAGCTCGATGCCCACTCCGTAGACTATTCTTAGTCCGAATATCAGGGGGACTGGTAGGTGTATTGCTGCTATCCATCCTAGAGAGAACTTGCGTGTATTTGCCCTCCAGTACCCGAACGGGATGTTAAAGAGGTACGTAAATGTTAGTAGCGCCAAAATTAACTGCCAGTTCATGGCGTCCTCCTCACCTAATATACAGCACAGATTGCTAATAAGTGATGCTATGCCTCAGAATAGTTATTAGGAGAGCAGATCCTTAAATTCTGGGATGAACCCACTTATCGAGTTAAGCTCGGCAGCAACAATACTTCTGGCCAGTATAATAGGCCCCATGATAGGGGTTGGCGGAGGCTTCGTAATAGTTCCCGTCCTGACGCTCCTAATAGGCATCCCAATGCACCAGGCCATAGCTATAAGCCTCATCTCGATAGCCTCATCAACCCTAACAGCGTCGGCTAGGTATTCAAGAAGCGGGTTAATAGATTTCAAGACGGGAGCCAGCATGGAGGCCTTCACGGTCTCAGGCGCCCTACTCGGCGCCCGTTTCTCACTGATGCTTGAGGAGGGAATTCTCAAGACGGTCTTCGGCATCTTCCTAATCTACGTGGCATATAAGATGATTAAAGGCCAGAGCCGGTCGGAGAAGATTTGGAAAGGTAGTCCCAACCTATTCGCCGGATATTTCGGCTCGTTCCTTGCAGGAATAGCCTCAGGCCTTCTTGGAATAGGTGGAGGAGTGTTAAAAATGCCCATACTAGTATTGCTTTTCGGCCTTCCAACAAAGGTGGCAATCGCGACAAGTGTTTTCATGATAAGTATAACCTCAGCATCTGCGGTGATGGTCTATTATCTAAAGGAAGTTCTTAATCCAACATTAGCAATGATAGGCATATTTTCCGCTGGGATCGGTGCCCGTATCGGATCAGCAATAGCGTTAAAGATAAGGCCGGAATATTTGAGAAGAATATTCGGTCTTATGATGCTTACATTCTCGATATTTATGATTTTGGAGGGAGTTTTGGGATGAATGATGACCATAGAGTATACTCAGTGATGGCGGAAATTGCAAGCATGCTAATACTGATGCTAGCAGCTGTGGGAATAGCATTAAACCTCCTAGACATAAGCCCAGAGTATGTAAGGCTCCTCGGTATCACAGTAATATCCGCTGCACCCTTCATAATCCTCTCGACACTTGCCCTACTCAAAATGCTTCAGAGATCGTTTAGGGATGCCTTGATCTTTATTACAATAATTATACTGTTGATACTAAATATTCTTCTTTAAACCATGTCATTACCTTGATCATTTTCAAAGAACTACTCCTTGAGGACTTCAAGGATCATTGCTGGGCAGACCCGTTTTACCCCAGTAAGGCCCGAAACTTCCTTGTGGATCTTTGCCAGCTCGCCCCCATCCCTAGCCCATATTATTGCAATTATAACATGGTCGCCTGAGGTTAACGCCAGGTACTTTACGTACTCCCTCTCTTTGAGATACTCAACAATATTGAATATGTGTTCAGGCTCTGCATCGATGCCTGTAATTGAAACTGAGTTAAATCCAAGCTTCTTTGGGTCGATAACAATTGTATATTTTTTAATCACCCCGAGTTGTTCCAGCTTGCGGATACGCTTTATGACAGCAACATCGCTGATACCGATCCCTCGCGCTATGTCACCGTAGGAGATCCGCGAGTTTCCCTCAAGCATTTTAATGATCTTCCTATCCTTCTCATCAATCATCAGCGGCCCCAACTAACATAGCGGTCGGTAGGTCATATATCTTTCCCATGTTTTCTATTTGAGCCTAATAATTATTTGGCTTTATCCCGATCATTGAGCATCAAATAGATACCTTTTGATATATCAATTATAACAGCGTAAATAGGTTACTAAACCTATTACAAAAACTATTCTGTCAAAGTTTTTTGACACATTACGGTGAATATTGTGATACATTAAGTTAGACCTCCATACTATATCAGCGTTATAATTTTTCTGTTCGGTTAGCTTTCCTCACCATGTCATTATTACATTTTTATGCAATGGCGATTTACTTCAACCTGGGGTGGCCTGGATGGCCGACATTATTTCTCAGTGGCTGAGTTACCCAGCTCCATATGACAGAATTCTATCGATGATAGGGGTGGAGTTTCATTGGGCAATCCTCCAGTACGTCTTAGGCCTATCCTTCATGGCGTTCCTGGCGGAGCTGATCTACCTCAAAACAAAGGAGAAGAAGTGGTTAAGGGTCGCTAAAACCCTGGCTAAGGGCTTCGTTATAGTTTTTGCCGTCGGGGCGGCCACAGGAACAGCCTCGGAATTCGGACTCGTGATTCTCTGGCCCAACCTCACCGAGGCCGCCGGAAGATACATCTACTTCCCGCTGTACGCAGAAATATTCGCCTTCCTCCTCGAGATAGTCTTCATCTACATGATGTGGTTTGCATGGAACAAGCTCTCGCCAAAGGCCCACATAGTTGTAACCTTCCTGGCCTTCCTCGGCGCCTGGTATTCGGCGGCAATGATAGTCAGCGTGAATAGCTACATGGTTGCACCAACAGGAATCTATGCGGCCTACGACCCATACAATGGCTGGAAGTATGACCAGGGTTATCCTAAGGTGGCCCTCTACGTCCCCAACGACGTAGTCCAGATCCTGAACGTCACAACCCTCCAGAAGCTAGGGATGGAGATTGCAGGCAAAACGGACGATAGCGTGATTGTTCTAATGCCCTCCAGGATAGTTCAGAGGCTGGCCTACGAGTCCTGGCTTAACTACAAGGTGAAGGACAGTATACTGACTGCGGTGGTGAAACCTGAGTATGCCGGGAACAAAGAGCTACTTGAAACCCCCGTCAAGGCGATCGTCGACACGATATTGGTGAACACTATTAGGCATGTTGGTGTGTATACGGTGACCTTCCAGTCGCCGGTCTACTTCTCGAGCATTCTTCACGTCTTGGGTTCAGCAATGACGGTTGCAAGCTTTACGGCCATGGCGGGCTTTGGTCTCAGGCTCTTAAGGGCGAGGGAGGGCGAGTATAAGGAGTATGTCAAGGCTGGTTTCAAGTTTGCTGCGGTAATAGCCTTAGTGATAATAGCTATTCAGGGCTTGGTCTTTGGCCACATGCAGAGCATAGACATAGCATACAACAATCCTGAGAAGTTCGCCGCCATGGAGGGTACGAGCTCCTCAATAACGAGTATTTCAAGAATAGTTGGGACCGAGGGTCTTATGCGTATCCTGGCCTATGGTGATCCGAACGCTGAACTTCCGAACTACGATAAAATACCCGATGATTATTGCCAGTGTTTGGTTGCGCCGAATAAGGCTGTGCCGACTTGCAAGCCTCCACTAATAATACACTACCTGTACTACACCAAGATCGGCTTAGGGATCCTTCTGGGCCTAGATGCACTGTTGGTCATCTTCTACATATGGAGGGGCTTCAGCATCCCTAGCTGGGTGCTCAAGTCAAACATACTTGCACCCTTCGTGGCGCACTTAGTAAGCTTCCTCGGCTGGGCCGTCAGGGAGATTGGGAGAAAGCCATGGACGATCTACGGCGTAATGACGGTGGACGTGGCCCATACGATGAACCCGCCAACGGTTGGAACGGTGGTGCTGGTTATAATATTTTTCCTGGCGTTAGGCGCAGGGCTCCTCTACGCTGTCTGGAGGTTTATATGGAAGCCAGGAGGTGAGTAGGAGGTGGATGTCCCAATAACATTTGTCGCCCTTGCCTTTGGCCTTCACATAGCCATGGTGAACCTGGGAATAGCGTTGGCGACACTAGTACCATACTTTAAGTGGAGGGCGGAGAAGCTGGGCAACAATGGCCTTCTGAAGGCTGCCAGAAGCTTGATGAAGTTTTACGCCGCAACATACGCCCTGGCAGGCGTGTTCGGAACAGCCTTCACAGTCTTCCTGCTGAGCTTCTATCCCAAGTTCATAGGGTTAGCAGGGCACCTCACCTTCGTCCCCTTTGGGCTTGCGATACTCTTCATAGCCCTCCACTTCCTGACAATAACAACTTACTGGTACGGCTGGAACCACCTAAGCAGGCAGACTCACCTGGCTGTGGGAATCCTTATGGCGATTTCATCCTACATAATACCACTTGGTTTCAGGGCTGTCTTTGCCTTCCTAAACACGCCAATAGGACTAAAGCTGGATCCCTCAGGGAAGCCCTACCTAGACGTCCTTGAAGCCCTCTCAAACCCAACCCTTCTACCCCTCTACCTTAAGAGCATAGTTGGGGCGCTGACGGTTGGATTCCTGGTTATGGCCGGGGCCTTCAGCTACAAATACTTCCATTCAAGCGAGGAGGAGAGGCGGGCCGCCGAGGAGCTGGTGAGGTTCTCCACATTAGGAGCAATAATAACCCTCATCGCAATGGTGCTCCTAGGGACTTGGTACGGCTTCTCACTGATGATAGTGGAGTACAAGTTCAACAACATCTTCGGCGCCTTCGGATGGACTGTCGGCGACGGCGTAATACACCAAAACTATGGGTGGCTCTTCGCATTCAAAATAACCTTGGTCGCACTTCAGTTCATAATAGTGCTCTATATCTATGGCAAACTGAGGGGCGGTAGCTTCATAAATTTAGGCCAGGCTAAGCTTCTAATGAGTGCTGGTACCCTCTCATTAATCGTGCTGATCTCAGGAGAGCTCCTCAACGAGTACAGCCAATACCCATACTTCGTTGCCGACCTCACCGATCCCAAGATAGCCAGTGCCCTTCCAGAACCGGTAAAGCAGCTACTAGTCGACGCACTTGTAATAAAGCCCAACGTCCTAGCGACGGGTTCAGAGCTAATAATGCTGACGTTAGGGTTCCTAGGCGCGCTCCTGGTGGCCGCCGCCTTCTTCATCTACCTAATACTTCTAGCAAAGCCAAAAATAGAGGAGGAATACTGACAGCTAAATGATTTCTATCTCTTTTCTTGCCTCCCAGACTCCATGGAGATTACAGTATTCTAAGGCGTAGAGCACACCACTCTTAGAGAGCCTAAGCTTTACAGTCACCTCAGGCTCCGTGTAGACGGGCTCGAGCCTTATGGTAGCTAGGTGAATGGGGTTGAAGCCTCTTCCCTCCTCGTAAAAGTACAGCTCTATCCACCTTATCGAATGCTCAACCCTGTTTGGGTGAGGGCCCACTAAGACCTTAATCTCAAAAGCCTCTCCAGCTTTCACCTTGTCGGGCGCCTCTATTCTTGGTGTGTGTGACTCGATCTTTGAGACAGCTTCACCAGAAGCCCTCTCAGGGGTATAAATAAGGTCACCAAACTCCTTCATGGCTATCTCTCTGAAACGCTCTTTAAATATAAATATGATGAAAACGCGATGTTTTTGACCCAGAAAATCAACGCTGCTAAGTTACGAGGCAGTATTAGTAGGATTAGTTTTTCGATAAGAAGACTTATAAATTTGTGATAGGTTAAGATATCAGAGCTAACCGGCGGGTGGGATGTAGATGCTCGAGCGGTCATTCTGTGAAATATTTGTCTCAAAATATGCTACCGCTATAAGGGTTGCCATAGCTAAAGAACTAATGGAAATATATGGGATCAGCCAACTTAAGGCATCAAGACTTGTTGGAATATCGCAACCGCTATTAAGTTATGCGATAAATAATAAGAGAAAAATAGGAGGGCTGAAAGAACTCTACAGTAACCCGATCACCGTCGAGCTGATCCGCATTATAGCAAAGAGGCTATATGAGGAGAAAATCAGTATAGATATGTGTAAAGTATGTACAATATTTAGAAGTCACAGGATGTTCCCAGAACTGGCTAAGCAGGTAAAAACACTCTAACCCCTCAAGCCTTACTGACCTATAAAGTTATAGCCTTCGAGATAATCCTCAGGGAGAGAACTATGGTGAGTCGCCTATCGGCTGTAGCCGCAGAGAAGAGGTAACTCCTCATCCGTTCATAAGCTTCCGACACTGCAAAAATTATCATACGTTATAAACACAACATTACATGTTCCTGCCCCTTTAGGCCTATTTATTCTGCCCTGAATCTAAGAATAGCTGCCTTCCCTCGGGCTTGATGGTCCTATACTATTTTTATTTTTTACTATTTTTTCATGTTTTATGAGCGTCTGACTAGATCTTCAGGGCTCATGATAACTAATCCGAATTCCTCTAGCCTTTTGAAGTGTTTAAGGTTCCTGGTAACCAGCGGCACTCCATATCTTATACATATTGCCCCGACCAAGATGTCCCTGAAATCTACCAACCTCCCTTTCATCCTTAGAATTTTGTAAATCTTACCAGCAAGCCGGGACGACTCAAAGTCCAATGGGTAAAACTTGAGTCTTCTTAACACTAGGTCAAGCCTCTCTCCCTTCCTTTCTCCCATATAGAGCTCGGCAACAGTTACAGCAGTTACAGCGGGTACGAACTCCAACTTTAGCAGCTGCTTAACTGTCCTGTCCCTCTTTCTCAATATGTCTATTATTATACCGGTGTCTAGGCAGATTTCCAAGCTTCCTCAGCTCTCTCGGGAATGTTCTCCCAAACTTCATTGCTCACTTCTTCAACCTCAATAGGGCCAATCTGCTCAATTAGCCTCACCAGCCCTTTTATGCTTAGATACCTGCATCTCAATAGTTCTCTTATTACTTCCGAAAAGGATTTGCCCTCCATCTTCCTTATCCTATTTAGCTCCTCATATACATCCTCCGATAAGCTCACCAACTTGGTCATATACTATAATATACTAAACAAAACATTTATTTCTTTCGCTTATCCTCAATGGTGTTATTAAGTTAATTGTGTCTCCATTTTTAGGGGGTGTGGAGGAAGCGAACACATCTGTCAGTCTTGATTTGACAACACCATCCTTATCATTCTCGATTATGTATTATCAGAATTCTTCTCCTGGTTTCCACGCCGTAGACGAAGTAAAGCCGGAACTTGTCGCCTAGCTCCTTAGCCTTTTACTACTCCTTGTCAGAGGAACTTCACTTCCAGCCTCAGCCTCGCAAACCCTCTTAATCTCAATTATGTAAGATAGTTCGCTTTTAATTCCAGCCAAATTTTCTACCTGAATAGTATGTCTCAGTTGCCTGCAATATCCATAATATCAATATTGCTAAAATCAGAGCATTGTGCTCCAATGGAGCTAAGAGGATTAATGGTACACCATTGAGGCTGTGAACTAAGCCATATATCAGCAGATATATCCAGTATGGTAAAGTAAGCATTATAATGAACATTGGACTCATCCATAGCAGTCTTTTGAGTAAGCTTAATTCAACATGGTGGCTAGTGACTGAGATAATGAGTAAAAAGTAATCAATAGCTACTAGTGAATAAATAGATGCTAAAAATACTAATCCCTTCCTAAACCTGTGTAGATACATATGACCAAGTCCCGGGACTATGAGGGATAGAATACTTGCCTTTAAAGCGAGCACCTTCAATGGTGCCACCAAACTTCACAATATATTGTAAATATATTAAGAGTTTTGTAATCATCTATATGTCCGGGAAGAGGTATTAGATGACTCAGCACTCAAGATCCATATCATCCGGTAGTTCTCCGTCATCGGGGTTGGAGTCATCATCACTGTTTTATCACTATTGCTGTATTAAAAACCTGTGGGAGTGAAAGTCGTGGAGAATGGGGCTTTCGTGGCCTGGCGGAGACTATCAGCGAGAACCAGGAGTTTAGCTGAGGAACTGGGCCTGGAGCTCGTGTTCGTCAATTCCAAACTTCCGTATATAGGTGAGGCGCTCCGCACCTTGAAGGCCCTGGAGAAGTTTAGCCTGGTTTTCGTCCAGGTTCCCCAAGGGCTCCTCCTCTGGCTTGCATCACGCCTGAAACCCAGATTTAAGTTTAAGCTGGTTGCCGACGTTCATAGCGGCTTCCTTCTTCTAGACACGCTGAGGCTATGGATTCTAAATAGGCCGTTTAAAGGAAGCCTGGGTGGATGTGATCTGATACTTCTGCATAATAAAAACATAATGGAGCTTCTCCCACAAGGCTTGAGGAGCCGTAGCATGATTGTTTACGATCCTCCACTCAGGGGCCTTAAA
>WAQG01000005.1 GCA_015520395.1 Candidatus Geoarchaeota archaeon | reverse complement strand
GGGTTTGCATGATGTATGTGGAGAAGTATGTGGAGAGGGAGTTAGTTGAAGCAGGTGTGTTCGTCTATGATCCTAGCCGCGAGGTATACTACTTGAATGTCAGGGATCATCCCGAGGCATGCGCCTTCTGCACTCTTTCAGAGAAGCTGGGAAGGGCAGGGCTATCCGAGCTTGGAAGGGAGATAGACATGGATGCCGACGAGATAGAAAGATCCCGAAGGATCCTACGCGAAGCACCGTTCAGGCCCAGGAGCAGGCCTTAGAACTCCGTTTTTAGCCCTCTGTTAAAGCCCTCAAGAGATCCTGGAACCCACGCAACCCTAGCCTTCTCCCACATCTCCCTCACAGTTGCGGCGCCAGCATACCCCATGGCAGCCCTGAGGCCAGCCGCCAGCTCGGCGACGACCGACGCTACCTCCCCCTTGTAGGGAACCCACATTTCCGTTCCCTCGGGAATACCCTTCGCTGGCTGCGAGTACCTGTCAAGGGCGTACCTCTTGCGCCTTGCCTCGGGGCTCCCCATGCCCCGATGGAGCTTATAGTAGGTGCCCTTTATGATGGTCATAGGACTTGGGCTTTCCTTGCACGCAGCGAAGACGTAACCCATCATGGCGCTGCTCGCCCCAAGGGCTAGGGCGAGGGCTATGTCCCCGGGACCCTTTATTCCGCCGTCTGCGATGATCGGTATGTCGGCGCCGAGTTCCGCGAGGGCGTCGGCAGCTTGGGCGACTGCGAAAAGTGTTGGGGCTCCGGCCTTGGTTATCTGTGTGGTTGTGCAGACGGATCCGCTTCCTATCCCGACCCTGAGGCCCGCGACCTCGTCTATCTTTGAGACCGAGTCAAGCACCGCCTCTCTGGTTCCCAGGTTTCCGATCACAACGTCGATGCCAACCTCCTTGACGAGCTTCTTCGTTGCGCTAATCACGTTGGAGTTGTGGAAGTGGGCCACATCTATAACGAGGGCGTCGGCGTATTTGGCCAGCTTCTTGGCGCGGTTGAGGTTGAAGGGCGATACTGCCGCCGCAACCCTGAGCCTGCCTTGCTCATCCCTCACCGCATTAGGGTACATCTTTCTGAGGGCCACGTCCTTATACGTTATGAGGCCGGTGAGCCTCCCGTCCTTGTCGACCACTGGGAGCTTCTCGATCTTATGCCTCCTCATAAGCTCTATTGCCTCCTCCGGAGTTATCCCCTCGTGGGCCGTGATCACATCCTTCGTCATCGCGTCCTTTATCTTCAGGGATGGATCCGCAAACCTAACATCCCTCCCAGTTATTATCCCCAGAAGCCTGCCCTCCCCATCTATGACGGGGAGCCCCGATATGGAGTGCTCCCTCATGTATCTATGCGCGTCCCCCACGGTCATCTCCGGGCCTATCGTCAGGACATCGCGGATTATGAATGACTCGCTCCTCTTCACCCTCTTAACCATGTTCACCTGCTCCTCAACAGTACAGTTCCTGTGAATAACCCCTATCCCACCCTGCCTCGCCAGGGCTATCGCCATCTCACTCTCAGTAACCGTGTCCATGGGCGAGGAGACGAAGGGCAGGTTGAGCTCTATGTTTGTTGTAAACCTCGTCCTAAGATCTATCTCTGATGGCTCCACCCTGGAGAGGCCCGGCAGGAGGATCAGATCCTTGAAGTTAAACACTATGGGAGCGTTCAAGAGCTTTGACGTGAACCTTCCCGCCATACTAAAGCAAACCCAACACAAAATATATAGTTAACCGTCGATGGCGAGGCGGCGTCGGACAGCATCGAAGACCGGGCGGCCTGACGTGGTTCTCGTGTTGGGACGGCAAGCTTAATTGCAAGTTTCCCTTAAGACTTCTTTTGGGGTGTGAAGGCCTGGGATTCGTGAAGGTCAGGTTTGGGGTTTACAATCCCCTGGATCCCGAGAGGGTAATCGAGGTTGACGGCATAGTTGACACTGGGGCTATATACAGTGTGGTTCCCGGAAGTATTTTAAGGAGGCTGGGGGTCAAGCCCCTTGAGAGGAGGAGGTTTAAGGCCTTTGGCGGCTATGTCGAGAGGGAGGTCGGGGAGGTAGGCGTACAGCTCATGGGGAGGCGGCGGACAGTGACCGTGATCCTAGGCGAAGATGAGGATGCAGTCATCCTGGGAGTTACTGCACTGGAGGCCTTCGGCCTTGAAGTAGACCCTGTGAGGGGAACCCTCAAGGAGGCAGAACTACTACTCCTATGAAGCTCCGCTTCCTCTGACCATATCACCCTATATCTTTCTGTTTCATTTGTGGCTCGGTGTTTGTCGTTCTCGCCCCATCAGCTCCGCGGGGCTACTCATCGGGGTTCTCCGGGTCGAAACCTCCCTCTTCATCTGGGGCAGTATTAATTAGGGCTCCTTGGGGTATAAGCTTTTACGTGCTCAGGGCTCTTCTAAGGAGGTCTTTTATGGCGTCCTCGAAGCTCTGTATGTTTCTGATGGACATGTAGCGGTGGAGTAGATGGAGGGTTTCGCCGCTCAGGGTTATGGTTACAGTCTCTATAGGCTCGGCAAACTTTGCAATGCTATCCACAACGTTGGAGAGCCTCTCAACCCTAAAACCAACATTGTCGATCACCGTGATCCCGACGTCCCGGAGATCCTTCTTGACCTCCTTGGGTGTGCGCGTCCTGGAGACCACCAGCAACTCCTTAGGCTCATATATCTTCTTATACAGGGCGACGAGCTGGGTTTCCCTAAGCCTCACACCCCTCGGGGTCACCCTCTCGGCGACCTCAGCCCTCTTTACCCCAAGTATATCCGCCAACCCCGTCCATAAGCCCTCTATCCACCGGCTCCGCCACTCCTCGGCGCTGAGGGGTCTTGCTAATGGGCCCTTAACCTCCCTGGCCCTCTTATACCAGTCCGGAAGCTCCTTAAACTCTATTATCAGGTCGGGCTTCAGTATCGGCGGCTCGCTGCCCAGCCTCACTATGTCTAGAACCACGCCGCCGTAGACTAGCAGGTCCGGCCTAAGGGAGGTGTAGAGCGACCAGGCCCTCCTGAGATCCCTCGTATCCCCCCACCCGATGGGCCTGGGGGCCTCTATGAACAGGCTTAGGGCGCGCTCTCCCAGCGTGATGGAGAGGTTTGGGGGTATCGACTGGGTTCTCTGCTTACCCCACCTGTCAAGCGGTATGTAACCGTGCTCGGGGTAAACTATCTTTATGGGGCCGTAGCGCCTGTTCAGCATCGTTACCATGGATAGGAAGCACCAGTACTGGTAGATCGACCTCATGTTGGTCTTTAGAGACGTGGTCAGCGCCGCCCTGCCCTTCTCGACGAAGATGTCCAGGGTGATCTTGCCCCTAAGCAGGTCGTAGAAATAGTTGAAGAGCTTCTTCCTTAGATGCGCCCTCGGATCCTCAACGAAGCTCTTGAACTCCCTTGGGAGGCTCACACCCCTGAGGCCCAGCTCCCTAACCGCCTCGTCAGCCGTGGCCCTGAAGACCCTAACCCACCTAAGGGAGACCCTCAGGTCCTCCCTAACGGTCTCGTCTATGAAGGCGTCCTTGACAGAGTCGGCAAGCCTCTCAAACCTCTCCCTAAGCCTGCCCGAAAACCTAAACCTCCTCTCAGGGTCGTGGCGCTCCAGAAACGCCTGAAGCTTCTCAAGCCTTTCCAGCCAAACCCCTACTCTATCCTTAGCCCCACCGTCTCTTCCACCTCCTCCGCCTCCCCCACGTACTCGGCGCCCCATCTCCTCAACTCCTCCCTCATCCTCCCAGCTGAGACGAGGTATAGGGCCAGCCCAGGCCCAAGTACAACCAACAGGTAAAGAAGCGGGTCAACCTGGATTGGCGGCTGAGGCTGGGCGGAGCTGAAGCCCCAGATCATGGTCATCATGGCCATATAAGCCGTTCCGAAGTTGGTCTCAAAGCTGCTCGACTCGCCGATCCTGAAGCCAGGTATCTTACGTTTAGTGAAGGGCCAGAAGAGGTTGGAGCCCATGACGCCGAACTGATCCTCAACGACGTGGAGCCAGTAGCCCAGTATGGATGCTAGGAAGAGGTCAAAACCGTGTCTGTAGCCCAGAGCCCACGCTATAAG
>WAQG01000004.1 GCA_015520395.1 Candidatus Geoarchaeota archaeon | reverse complement strand
CTCCCCGATATTGCCCCTATAGTGGTTCTCCACGTCTACCACTACTGGCCTCTTCCACCTCGAGGCGGCCTCCAGCACAGCCCTGAAACCACCATAGGCTATGACTAGGAGCTCGGCCAGGTAGCCGGAAAACCCCCTTACCCTGACCTCGGCGCCGTAGACGCCTACACCCTTCATGAAGGCCTTCAGCAACCTAACCTGGTCCCGCATCTCCCCACACAGTTTGGAGTTCACATACTCGGTGTGGAAGGGCGTCCTGTCAACAGCAGTCTTCGCCTCTCCGGCCGATGGCAGCCTCAAAGCAGGGACCACGTCAACCTCGTAGCCGTCCACCAGGAGGGTCAGGTAGGGGTGCTCCGCGTACCTCACAGTGTACCTCCAGCCATCGAAAACGCTGAGTAGGAGCCTGAGCGACTCCCCCTTGATCCACCGCTTCCCCAGCTCCGCCGGGAAGAGCACGAACACGTCGAGATCCACGTCGCCCGAAAGCCACGTATCCTTGGCAACCGAGCCCTGCAGCGACACCGAGAACCCGGAGACCCTGCCTCTAAGACCCTTCTCCAAAGCATTCTTAACCACATTATAGACGGAAAACACCCTGCGATACTCCTGCTCATCTGGCTTAATCCTCCTCAGAACCTCCTCCTCGACGCTTTCCACCACGGCCTAACCCTCTGCAAAATATGCATAGGCCAACATAATTAATACTGACCAAAAACTTCTAGATGGGTGGAAAGAAAGTTTGGGGTTTTTCACACAAAGACAAAAAACTATGACAAGTTTTTCCTCCTCTTGATAGTAGCCCCGGCGGCAAGGAAAATGCTAGCCGCCAGCAACACTCCCGCAGCCACGCTTAAGGCGTTGTCGAGACTCCCGCTAGGCATAATCAGTTTGCCGCCCACTACTTGCGGAGGAGCCGCAGGCACCAGAGTTAGGTCGCTCCTATTATAGATATCCTCAGTAATGGTCACGTATACCAGGTTGGCGTCAGGATCAACTCTGTATAGCGACGGGTCAAGCTCCACGTACCGGTCAGCATACTTATCGTAGAAGAACATGGTGATCCGGGACTCGTTAAGACCACGCCTAGCCAGCTGCATATCATCGTATTTTATGGTGATGTTTATCGGCCAGACGACTGCCGAAGAATCGGACACTTCCAGGTAGTAGTATCCTGTGAAGCTACTGAAGATGGCGCCTAGCCCGCCTAATCCTATAGGCTCCTCGGCGAAATACCCGGCATAGACGTCTATGATGTTAGTAGTATTGATTGATACGTTCATGTTACCTAGGCTTAGATTCATGGCACCTGATACCCCATAATATGCCTCGAACAAATTGTTGGCGAACCCTCCCTCGCCCAGCTCATACATCACTATGGCCGACGGTACCCTATCTTCAGTCCATAACCATAGTTCTATGTCTGAGACGTTTATTACATCACCAGCCCTGAACCCATCAAGACCTATCAATGACAGATTCACACCAAACTCGACAGTACTAGTACCATACCAAGATACATTGTAGTCTCTGCTCCAGGCATCTAAAGACCACCCCCACCATCCCGAAGTCTCGTTGCGAATATATATATACCAAGGCGTCATATGTAAATGATAACGCTTACCACCCCACTCCACAACTAATCTAAAAACTCTATATTCGCTGAGGTCGTCGGTACTGTTAAAATACTGATTAGCTAAGCCTTCTAAATCTACCCTGAAGAACAGCGACCTATTGTCAGTTGCAACATAAATTGCCGTAAAGTTAGCATCATCGATAGGGGAAAAGTCATCATCCTTACCATCCCTAAGTAGCAATGTCCGAGCAGGATCCCATTCGCTTACATTCCCATCCACCGTTACCGTGGAAAAGTTTACAATAGCACTGTATTGCGACACACTGGGAAAGTCCTCCAAATAGAATCCTCTCATTATGTCAGCACTTATTACTAGCTTCACCGTTTTCACTGATATGGGTATACCGGTTAGCTCTTGATAAACAGAAGCCAACCACGTTAGGTTCAGCGGGATAACTAGGTATTTACCAGTAGTTAAATGGCCGGGGATCCCTATCCAGGCCCATCTAGAGCCAGCATAGCTACCATCAGGATAATAGTATCTCATGTCGATATACATGCCTCTTGGGTATTTACTTCCTGTTCCATAGTAGATGACCTCATATATTAGGTCGATTCCAGGTATTATTCCCCACTCCCATGTAGTAGCGTTTTTGAGATACGCTGCACGAAGACCTGTCAATATGTTGTTGTCAAGATCAATTAATATGTTGTATAACCATGTATATATATTGGTGGTTTCATTGGTTCTAGGTATCGCTGAACCCATCTTAAATTTTAGCAGAAGATGTGTTTGGTTATCGTCAATTTCTATTGCATGAACGTCGATGTAACTATTGT
>WAQG01000003.1 GCA_015520395.1 Candidatus Geoarchaeota archaeon | reverse complement strand
GTTCTCTACATGACCATCCTCAGCTGGATAACATCGCCCATTGCGAGTATGTTCCTCGCTGCAGCCTTTTACAAGCTGCTCCTGGGTGCTATAGAGAGGTTCAAGATAGATGTTTACTCGGAGCGTTTTGAAAGGACAATATCATATCTCCTGATAGGCTCCTTGGCGTTCTCCGCCTATGCGTTCGGGGCTAACGACATAGCCAACGCGACGGGCGTTTATGTGACAGTTGCGGCCAAACTTGGAAGGATGCCGGATTATAATGCTATGCTTATGCTGGCGGCCTTTGGCTCCGTGGGCATAGCTATAGGCGGTTTCACCATAGGCCCACGCGTCATAAGGACGGTAGCCTTCAGGATAACCAGGCTTAACATCCTGTCCGGGCTCGCGGCCGAGCTCAGCAACGCCCTGGTCGTATACCTGTTCACCACCCTTCCATACTACCTCATAGGCTTCGGCCTCCCCATCTCAACCTCCCTGGCGACCGTGGGCTCCATAGTGGGGGTGGGCCTCACTGGAAGTGGCCGCAGGGGGGTGAATGTCGGCGTCGTCTCTAGGCTGATGGGTCTCTGGGTTCTCACGGTTCCGGCCTCGGCCACGCTTTCTGCGGCGATATACCTCCTCATAAGGTTCGTGCTTGCCGTAGCCTAAGCTATTTTTGCCCGAGCACGCAGACGAGCAACCTCCTTCTATGCCTCGGCCCATCCATCTCAACCAGAAATATGTTCTGCCATGTCCCCCTGATAAGCCTGCCATTTATCACCGGGAAGACCCGGTCGGCGCCTATGAAGGCGGAGCCTAGGTGGGCGGCGGCGTTGTCGTCTATGAGGTCGTGTTTCCACCCTGCCCTCCGGGGGTAGTTTGACTGGATGCTCCTCAGGATGTCCTCCATCAAACCGCTCTCATGCTCATTCGCTACTATGGCGGCCGTCGCGTGGGGGGCATAGACCAGGCAGAGCCCGTTCCTCACCCCGCTCTCCTCCACAGCCCTTTCAACCTCCCTGGTTATGTCTACAAGCTGGTAGAGCCTCTCCGTCCTAACGGTTATCTCACGGTAGTAGAACTCGACCCCACTCACCTCTAACCCTCCACACCCATCCTCCTAACCTCCCTTATCAGCCCGACTATATCTATCTTAACAGGACACTCCATGTTAGCCTGCATACAGGTGCTACACATGTAGGCGAGGGGCACGGCCTTCTCCAAACCCTCAACTATCGCGGTCCACGCAACCCCAATCCCACCAAAGTACTTCGAGCCGTAGGCCCCGCCGACCACCTGGTAGATAGGGCAGAGCGTTATACATGCGCCACACCTAAGACACTTGAGGGCCTCCCAGAGAACCGGGTGTTCCAAAGCCCTCATCCGGCCATTATCCACCAGAACAACATATACCTCCCTAGGGCCATGAACCCCCTTGATGCGCCTCTGCTCTATGTCCGCGGAGGAGCTGGGGCCAGATATTATGTTTATGTAGGAGGGCCTCGGAAGCCCAGCTGACCGAGCCGTGGCCAGCACCACCTTAAAGGCATCCAGGGTGTTCTCCACGATCTTCTCGATGCCCGCCACGACGATGTGTACGGGGGGGAGCCCGGTGACGAGCCTGGCGTTCCCCTCGTTCTCTATTATGAAGATCATGCCGCTATCGGCGGCTATGACATTAGCCCCACTAATGCCTACATCAGCGGCCACGAACTTCTCCCTGAGAAACGCCCTTGCCGCCGCCCCAATCTGATCTATGTCGTTGGGATCCACAGGCCGTCCGGTAGCCCTCGAGATTAGCTCGGCAGCCCTCTCCCTAGTCATATGGATTGCTGGAGCAAGGATGTGTTGGGGTGGCTCACCGGCCAGCTGAACCAGGAGCTCGCCTAAATCGGTCTCAAACACCGTGTTCCCGATTCTCTCGAGATATTCTCTAAGCCCCAGCTCGTTGGCTGTCAGGCTCTTGGCCATCACCACGAGCTTTCCACTTCCAACAATCCTGCCAATAATTTCCAACGCCTCCTCGCCAGTCGACGCCAAAATACACTCGACGCCATTTTCACGGAGGTTCTCGCAGGCAATCTTAATAAGCTCCCTGATCCTCCGGAGGCTCCTCTCCTTTATCAGTGCGACCTCCTCGAAAAGCTCCATCGTCCCACCTATGGAGAGGCTCCTGGCCCTCTTCTTCTCAAACTCCCTTGTCGCCCTCTCCAACGCCGTTCTAAGATCCCTATTCTCAAGGTTCTCTTTAACGAGCCTTGTAACGGCCTGAAAGCTCATGAAGTCCACCCACTGCAAACAAGAATAATTGGCCCAGACTTATTAAATGTGAATGGCATGAGAATTAAAGGGAGGTTAATTCCCTAAGACTACTAGAGGGGGTTCGGTGAAGGTAGAAAATGATAGGCTGAAAGAACTTCTCTTCAAGCTTGGAGTGAGGAGGCTTGGCAGGATAGCTGAGGAGCTAGGGATCTCTAGATCTACTGTTATAGCGAGGTTTAAGAGACTGGTTGAAGCAGGCTACGTGGAGGTTTACCGTGACGTGGACTACACGTTGCTTGGGCTAACGCCGATGGAGGTGGAGGTCTCCGCGGCGGCCAGGGTCAGGGATGTTGAGCGAATATTTAGGGGTTTCTGGATTTTCAGGGGGGTGCTGCTTGGGTTCGATGGAGAGGTCTGCATTCTCTATAGGGCTGTTCCTCCAGCTGGCCATAGGGAGGAGATTCTGAGAAGACTTGAGGAGAGCTTTCCAAAAGCCGTGAGAGCGTTCAGGGTGGCTGGATGGTTCCACCCCGTAAACGGTACCGTTGCCGATTGGGTCACGGAACTGGCTGAACGTGTAAGGAGGTCCCCGAAATCCCTGCCAAGGAGGCTGGCTCTCAGAGACCCTGTCCCAAGACCCCTAATGAAGGATGAACTTGATGCCAAGGTGCTTAGACACCTCGAGCTCAGGCCAACCGCAAGGTTCTCGGAAATAGCGAGGAGCCTAAGAGTGCCTCCGAGGATCATTAGATATCATTATAAAGCGCACCTAGAAAACCCAGGAGTGGTCGGGCCACCTAAGGCTAGGTGGGGCCTCTACAGCGCTGGGTTGGGGCACCTCACACTAAACCTAAGGCTAGGTTTTAGGTCTGAGGAGCGCATGGCTAGGTTTGTGAATGCCCTTGACGGACTCGCCCCGGCTGCCTATGTCTCACGGCTTTTTGATGAGATGATTGTCTCCCTGGACGTAGCCATTGAGCCTGCCCAGCTTATCAGTCTCTTAAAGGCCCTGAGGGAGCTCAGAAAGTCTGGATATCTGGCCTCATATATCATTAGGGTTCTTGAAGATGTGAAGTTTAGGGCTCCGCCCTACGGAAAGCTTAGGGTTAGGGCTGGGAGGTGGCGTCTCTAGCTTCTCTTGAAGACATGTATCTGGAAAGGGTTTATTTATGTATGACTATATTCCAAAGGATGGTGTCTATATTGGCCGTTACCGCATCCGTCCCCCTGGACGCCAGCGTTGAGGAGAGGCTCGGCCTGCTCTACTACAACATCGACCCCCAATACTCCCACATCGAAATAAAGGATCCCGACCTATGTCGGAGATGCGAGGAAAAGTGGTGTACCCACCTCTGCCCGGCCAAGGTCTACGAGCCGAGCGAGGACGGCGGGATAACCTACAACTTTGAAAACTGTATCGAGTGTGGGGCGGCCCCATACATATGTCCCTACGGAAACATAGAGTGGCGGCCGCCCAGGGGGGGATTTGGCGTTAGGTACAGGTATGGGTGAATCACCGTGATAGAGGAGAGGTTTGACGTTATAGTTGTTGGAGGTGGTGTGGGAGGACTTGCGGCAGCGTACGCCTGCGCCAAGGCCGGACTCAACGTGATAGTTATAGAGAGGGGTGAGAAGCCGGGATCAAAAAACGTTGTCGGCGGCAGGCTATATGCCCACTCGATAAAAAGGCTTTTTCCCGACTTCCCGAAGGGTAGCGCCGTTGAGAGACCCGTTACGAGGGAGGTTATAGGCTTGCTGCATGGCCGATCCGGCTTGGTAATGGAGTTCGAGAACCTAGATGAGGAGCCTCAGAGCTACACGGTTCTCAGGGCTAGGTTTGACGCCTGGTTTGCAAGCATGGTTGAGGAGGCAGGTGGGATCGTCATAACCGGGATAAAGGTCGACGACCTAATAATAGAGGATGGCTTCGTAAAGGGTATAGTCGCAGGAGAGGATAAGCTTTATGGAAACATAGTTATAGCGGCCGACGGAGCCCTCTCAATGATGGCTGAGAGAGCTGGCTTAAGGCGGCCGTACAAGCCCGAGGACTTCATGCTGGGCGTCAAGGAGGTCGTCAAGCTTCCAAAGGAGGTTATAGAGGAGCGCTTCAGACTTGAGGGTAGCAACTCTGGAGCAGCCCACCTCTACATAGGCGACTTCACCATGGGGGTTCCCGGCGGCGGCTTCCTCTACACAAACAAGGATACTATTTCCGTCGGCATCGTCGTGAAGATAGGATCCGCCATAGAGGCTATAAGGCGGAAAAAGGACTTCTACTCATATGAACTCATAACGAGGCTCACCTCGCACCCTCACCTGGCAGGGCTGTTAAAGGGTGGAGAAGTCGTCGAGTACTCCGCCCATATAATCCCAGAACCAAAACCTGAGAGGATGCCGAAGTTATATGGAAACGGAATAATAGTAGTCGGGGATGCTGCCGGACTCATCATAAACACGCCCTTCATGCTCAGGGGGATGGATCTAGCCATAGCCTCAGGCATGGCAGCCGCCGAGGCGGCGAAAAGAGCCCACGAGATCGGGAAGTTCGACGCTGTGACCCTATCCCACTACGAGGCCATCCTTTCAAAGAGCGTACTACTAGAAGTTAAGAGGTTCATAGAGACGAGGCGGTTTATGGAGAATGAGCGGTTTTACACGGTTTATCCAGAGC
>WAQG01000002.1 GCA_015520395.1 Candidatus Geoarchaeota archaeon | reverse complement strand
TCCATGGAGGATTCACGGTTATCACCATGTCGTCACTGTATGTATGTGGATCACGTGACAAGATCATTAAAAATCGCATGTAATACGTGGGTGTTACGCGGGGAGCACCTCCAGGGCCTGTGATATTCATGATTGTTTGGGGGCGTCCGGCTGGTGAATTATGTGTGACTGGCGGTGATGGTTGTGTGAGCGGGGGTGGGTTGCGTGATACGTGGAAAAATCAGGGTGTCTAGGTTTGTTCTGTTGCTACTTCCCTGATTACGTCCTCCACTATGCTGAGTCCTCTCTCGAGGTACTCCTCGGGGATTATCAGTGGGGGTGCTATTCTTAGGGTGGATATCCCTGCGGTTATTATCGCGACCCCCCTTCTCCAGGACCTCATCATTATTTCCTTGGCCTCCTCGACTCCCGGCCTCTTTGTCTTCTTGTCTTTGACGATCTCGACGCCTATCATGAGGCCCTTTCCCCGCACGTCTCCTATTATCTCGATTTCCTCCTTTAGCTCGTTGAACCTTTTCAGTATCTTTTCTCCAAGCCTGGTGGCCCTTTCAAGCAGCCTCTCCTCCTCGATCACCCTTATCGTTTCTAGCGCTGCGGCGCATGCCACGGGGTTTCCTCCAAAGGTTGTGGCGTGGGATCCCTTCTCCCACCTCATGACGTCGCAGCTTGAAACCGTCGCTCCGAGGGGGAGGCCGGAGGCTATCGATTTAGCGATGGTTATTATGTCGGGCTTCGCGTCCCAGTGCTCAATGGCAAACCACTTCCCCGTCCTCCCCATACCTGCCTGGACCTCATCGTCGATGAGCAAAATGCCGTACTTGTCTGCCAGCTTTCTGAGCCTCTCGAAGTAGCCGGGTGAGGCCCAGACGTAGCCTCCCTCCCCCTGGACTGGCTCGAAGACTATTGCGGCAACCTCTTCTGGTGGGAGGAGTCTTGAGAATATGTGCTCCTCAATGAAGTCTATGCAGTACAGGTTGCAGTCCGGGTAGGTGAGTTTGAAGGGGCATCGGTAGCAGTATGGGTATGGCACATGTACAACCCCAGGTAGTAGTGGTGAGAAGCCCTTCCTCTGAACCGGCTTGGAGGCTGTTAGGCTCATGGAGCCGTACGTCCTTCCGTGGAATGCCCCTATATAAGCTACGAAGTATTGTCGTTTGCTCGACCATCTGGCCAGTTTAAGGGCGGCTTCGACAGCCTCAGTTCCGCTGTTAGAGAAGTGGACACACTTCTTTTCACCCCTGACCGGCGTTATCTCTGCTAGCTTCTCGGCCAGCGACACCGCTTCCTCGTAGTAGAAATCCGTTAGGCTGTAGTGGATCAGCTTGTCGACCTGCCTCTTAATCGCTTCAACAACCCTTGGATGTCTGCTTAGGTTTAGGCAGAGGAGGCCCGAGTTAAAGTCGATGTAAACGTTTCCGTCAACGTCTATTACTAAGCCCTGCTCCACACGCTCGACGACGAGTGGATAGTACCTCACGTATGAGGGGGATATAACCATTAAGTCTCTCTTCAGAATCTCGCGGGCTTTTGGGCCGGGCGGGGGGACGATAATCTTAGGTGGCAGGTTATCTTTGCCCAATTTAAACACCACGTTAAAGGACTGTGGCTCATTATATAAACTGAGCTGTGAGCTATAAGTGGATCAAAAGGGCTGCTACGATCGAGGCGGCAATCGCCATGTATGGGAAGATTTTTCCCCACTTTATATTCTCGTCAACTATCTTGTCTATCCTTTGGAGGCTTCTTCCAAGAACCTTAACCTCCTTTACCACCACGGTCTCAAGTGTGTAACTGGATCTTCTAAGGCTTTTGAGGGCTCTCTCCACGCAGTGTAGGATTGTTGATTTGACTTTGTCTGGTTTAACCTCGCCAATTGGCGAGTAGCCCATCCTCCCGGGCCTTAGCCCGGTTACCTCATGTGTGTCGGTCGTCGCTATTTCCGAGTCGACGTCCAGCTTTGTTTTCAGCTCTTCTACAAGCTCATCCCTGAATCCACTGACCATATTGTTGCCGTCTACCAGGACGAGCACCTGTGTATATTGTCCGGCCTTCACAGCTAACACAGCTACACCGCCGCCTCCTCCTCCCTCGTGGGGCTTTAGAGGAAGATCGCATCTGCTAAACCCTATGAGTGCTTCCCTGAGAGGTTCATCGCTGAGCTGCCTTGTCAGGTTTGCTATAGCCCTTAGTGAGTGTATCTTTACTGTTTCTCTGTCTAGAGGAGGGCCTGAGAGGCTGTTATGGGAGTCTATGATGATGCATGATGAGAAACCGTTTTTCCGTGCGATCTTAAGGGCCTCCAAAGCTATCTCTGGATCCAGGTCCTCCATACTGTTTGGGGAGGCTGTGACCGATATTATGACCACGTCGCCTATTCTGAAGCCCTTAGCTAATACCGGCCCATCCTTTACCTCTATCATCCTTGAGGCTCTGACTGTTAGAAGTTCCTTGTCGGGGCTGTAGGAATTTACGATAGCTTCGACTATCCTGTCTCTGTCCCTGCCTAGAACTATGTCTGTCTCATGGCTTGAGGGGCCATGAAAACACATAACGTTCCTTCTCATCAGGATGCCCGTGATGTTGGAGCCCCCCATGTTTTTTAACGGTCCTGGATGAAATGGGAGTGAAAGGAGGGCTGACGCCCCGGAGCTCGTCTTAAACCAGAGAACCTCCATAGAGAAATTCATCGTCTCCGCCGATCTCATTAACACCCCTTCAAGGGGTGTTGGATCCCCGTCAAGCCATAGGCTGAGGAAGGCCCTTAGAAGTGTTATTGGCCCCGGCTCACCCCTCCTCTTATTGTATGTATCTAGTATATACACATAGCCATGAGACACGGCTAGGGTCGTTATCAGTCCTACTAGAAACATGGGCCACTTCTCGTTCACCGGTATTGAAAACAGGTATACGACGGCTATGAGCAATGTGGATATCGTGGCGAGTTTAATCCTTCTTGAAATGACGAGAACCGCGGTTGAGACCAGTATTAAGATGGCGTAGGGGGCGGCCAGCGCAACATCTCCAACGACGCCCCTTAATACAATGTAAGCTAGGATCCCTAAATTGAGGAAGAACAGGAGGCCCAACGCCCTCTTCAGGTTTACCTGTCTGTCAAGCTTGGAGTGGGCGAGGATTAGAAGGGTATAGCTGACCAGGCCGAGCATCGTTGCCATGTTAGGCTGACCGTAAAAAAGCTGCAGGCCTAGTATGAGGGCTGTTGTTACAATATACTCTGCCACTAGCACGTTGAGTGTGGGTAATGCCCATAGGCTTGAATAGTGCTTTGTTGATCTAAGTTGATCCATGACCGGGTTCCTCAGATCGGGAGGAGCCTTGCGTTAGCCAGGAGTATGAGCGCTATCGTTATTATCGTTATTGATATCACGAGGCCTGGGCTTATCCGAACTCCCGAGACGTCCTCATCGTAGAACCTTATTAGACCTGCGGCTGTTATCGGGCTGGCCTCACGCCTCTTCTTTTTTGTAGCTCTCCTCCTCTTCCTAGCCATAGCTTACCATCCTTTAGATCAACCCATATCTTAATTAACCTTACCCGAAAACACCCCTTGCGATCTCCGTCATAAGCGCCACAAGCACAGGATAAGTTAGGTTATCGTTAAAGTATATTGATGAGAGTTCGGCGGCTACGATGCCTGGGAGGACGAAGAGACTCAGTATGGTCGAGTTCGTGTATAGAAGGGTGAAAAGCCAGCCCACTATTAATCCAGCCAGAACACCCTCCAGGGAAATCTTCTTGAACCTGTGCCTACCGATTCTTCTTCCCACGAGGGATGAGACTCCGTCGGAGAGGGCTGTGACCCCTATTGCTGTAACGACGGCTTCAGGATTGAAGAGGAGGGCTGCCGTCAGGGCTCCGGCAAAAAAGTAGGTTTGACCGCCGATCGTGGAGAGCTCCTTCCCCCTAGCCACCATTACGACCAGGCTTTGAAAGGGCGTTGAATACCTCGCTCTCACCCTTAGAACATCGTACACAACACTCAAGGCTAGGCCGAGGCTCAGTGCAAATAGTCCAAAGGGGGGTTTAAGCAACTCGTAGATTAAGGCCAGGAGCAGCCCGAACGCTATATGTATAAGTTTCCTAACCACTTCACCCCTTTCCAGACGCCCTCTCCCTGTAGCCATCCCTTAATCCACCTATAATCTCCCTCAACCTCACGCTCAATTTCGCACCTGCACCCTCTATTATAGTTCCAGTAACAACTATGTCGGCACCCGCCGCAGCGGCCTTGAAGGCCTCCTCCCTGCCCCTTATGCCGCCCCCCACAATGATCTTCAGCCTTGTGGATCTTCTCACAAGAGAGATGTGCTCTATAGGTACCGGGCGCGGTGCTCCCGAGCCAGCTTCAAGGTACACGTACCTCATCCCCAGAAGCTCAGCCGCCATTGCATAGGCAGCCGTCAACTCCGGCTTTTCGTAGGGGATTGGGCGGGCCTCTCCGACGTAGCCGGCTGCTCCACCGTAACCTATTATTAGATACGCTGTTGGGAGGGCCTCTAAGCCGTATTTCCTGACTATAGGGGCTCCCAGCATCTGTGCTCCAATGATGTAGAATGGGTTTGAGGAGTTTAGAAGCGACATGAAGAGTATGGCGTCAGCCTTAGAGCTTATGTTTGACACCCCACCGGGGAATATTATTGTTGGCAGCGAGCATGCCTCCCTTATCTGGTCGATAAGCATGTCGACGTCATTCTGCATGACTCCGGTGGAGCCTCCAATTAATATCGCGTCGCTTCCAGCCCTCTCCAAAGCCCTAGCTACCTGGCTAACATCCATAGACCTCGCCTTTTCCGGGTCGATGAGCGAGAAGTGCAGGACTCCTTTTTCCGAAAGCCTCTTCTCGAGATACTTCTCGATCCTCAACCAATCTCACCCATGTAATACTTGTCTACGAATACGTTGTATGCGTCCACGGCCTCGTGAAACCTCTTCACCTCGAATTCGGCTGAGAGGTCGCAGGACGTACACTTAACCACAGCGTGTCTCACGCCGCTGCTCGAAGCAAACTCGACTACCACCGTCTGTTTGCCGCATCTAGGGCAGTAAAATATCTTGGGTAGCTTCCTCACCTTCCTCCTAATGATCTTCCTTCTCTTCTTACGCCCTCCCAACCCTTAACACCTTAAGGTTATCTTTCGGCAACATCTTTAAAACCCTTACTATAAAGGGCTCTGACCCGGAATCCCCCCGGCCCCCAAACGCAGTTCAGGATCGAGTTGAGCAGGGCCTCCTCTATGTCAACGTCAAGCTCTATCAGCCTCTCCAGAAGCCAGGATGACGCCCTGAATTCGAGGCCTGAGGACTTGAATTGTAGGTGCATCTTGTCAAGGTTTATAGTAAGCTCATCTATCCTATCCAGCCTCAGATAGAAACTCTCGCCCTCCCTCAGGATGGGGCCTCCAGGAACCTCAACGTAATCGCAGAGTGAGGAGTACCTGTCGAAGTACACCGCCGGTCTTCCCGATGAGAGCCGGGCGACGAACACGCCTCTCAGACATGTTTTGCCGGGCTTCACGGCATCCTCAACCCTGACATAAAGCGGCAGACAGTAGTTCCCGCTGCAGATAAACATGTTCTTATCTGTTTCAACAACCTCGCCTGCTATATTCAGGTATGAAGGCCCCTCAAGATACAGGACGCTGTAGGCATTGCCCACCGAGAACCTGAATTCGCCGCACGGCCCCTCATCGATGACATCAATCCTAGAGTCGATCCCTAAGAAGACGTCGCCGACGCCGCCTCGACGTTCCTCCAGTAGGGCACCGTCAGCCTCAATCACTAGGCCTGGCTTAAGGTGATCCCTGTGCCTGGTTAACCCCAGGACTCTGAAAATGCCTTGAGGGGAGTCCACGAGGGCTATGGTAGTGTAGGATCCATCATTGTAGATGGGGCTGTACTGGTCTAGAACCTTACCGAGGATCTTGAAGTTTGCCGCCCCCCTCTCAAGCTCCAGCATCCCCAGCTCCTCCCCAGCTCCAACCACCTCTATGTCGCCCCTCGAAACGGAGATCTCTATGCCCCTGGCCAGCTTCTTCACAGAGCCTCCAGAGATCCTGACCAGACTCCCCCTCTTAATGTTGTTAAGGGCCTTCTGGATCAACGGCTCACTCCAAAGAGAGACATACGCAGCTGACCCCTTCTCATCCCCCACCACGATCTTCATAACCCTTTTCGAGCGCCCTCCAACCATGAATGTTCTGGGGGCCCCAACAAAGAACACAGTTCCAAGCAGAGTGAAGCCCCTCAGCCCGGAGACCGGCTCCTTAAGCTGGTACTCCCTCCTATACTCCTCCAGGAATACTGTGACATCGACACCCATCTCCTTAGCAACCAGGTAGGCGGCCGCCTCCACTGTAACAGCTCCGCCAAGAACCCTGACCTTCTCGCCCACCCTCTTCATGAACTCATCTAGGCTCACGCCGGCTGCATCGGCAAGCGCTCTCAGAACGTCCTTCTCCATCTCCAAAGAATATACCTGTAGCAGAATAAATAACCCTTTTAGGCATTAAAAGGCGGGAATGCTTAATATTCTGGCTCTTACCGCTCCTCCTCCCTGTACTTCACCACAAAATACACGACTGCTAATATTATGGCAGCGCTTAACAGGATTCTGCCAATGATATCCAGGTATTCGAACACGGCGCCTAACCCCCTATTTCCTATCCTTCCCCACATAAATACTTTTTAACAACATTGACGGCTTCCTCGTCCGGCTTAACAACCCTGTAGAACCCGAATCTCTCCGCAAACGCCTGGGCTATGAGGTGGTAGCAGGGCTTCGGGACGCCCTTAAACACCGTGTAGACAAAGCCGTCACAACTACAAAATTTCCTGGGCATAACGAGGTAGTCCCCCCTTCTACCCTCGACAATCCAAACGGAGAAACCCTCCTTAAACCGAATCATGTACACCCTCCCTCTATCAGCCAGCCTAAGGGCTCTTCTCCCACGTTCCCCGTAGAGACGGACGATCCTGTCCCTGACGGTCAGCTCATCGCCCTTCAGCAGCTCCTCGATCTCCTCAGACAAGAGCTTATACAGCATGTATTCTCTAGAAAAGAAAATTAGAGCCTTGATTTAATCTTTAGTGGTGAATGGCTTGAAGTACGATGTTGCCGTTGTGGGGGCGGGGCCTGCTGGCATATTCTCGGCCCTAACCCTAGCTGAAAACTCGGATCTCAAAATAGCCATGTTTGACAAAGGTCCTGATATAGATAAACGAGTTGAGATACTGGAGAGGACGAGCCAGATCTCCCCGGTAATCCTCAGCGGCTGGGGCGGGGCTGGCGCTTTCAGCGACGGGAAGCTTACACTCTCCCCCTATGTCGGCGGCTGGCTGAATGAATATGTGGGCTACGAAAAGCTCGTCCAACTCATAAACAAGGTTGACGAGGTGTTCCTTCGATTTGGGGCCCCGAGGAAGGTTTATGGAGATGACCCTGAGGCCATCGACAGGATTGGAAGCGCCGCGCAGCGGGCTGGTATGAGGCTGGTGCCGGAGGTCATAAGGCATGTTGGCAGGGAGAACGCCAAGGTCATACTTTCCAAGATGAAGAGGCACCTTAAGAGACTGGGGGTCGACATATTCCTTGAAACACCCGTCAAACACATACTTACTAGGAACCGCAGGGCTGTGGGGGTTAAGGTTGAGGATGGCAGAAGGTTCGATGCAAGGTACCTGATAGTGGCGCCGGGCCGGGGGGGCGCCGAGTGGCTAAGAGGAGAGGCCGAGCGGATAGGTCTGAGCTATGAGGCTAACCCGGTCGACATAGGTGTGAGGGTGGAGGTTCCAGCGGCCATAATGGAGCATCTCACCAGCGCCCTGTATGAGCCGAAGCTGATATACACAACGAGGGAGTTTGACGATATTGTCAGGACGTTTTGTGTAAATCCGCATGGGATAGTCATTACAGAGACG
>WAQG01000001.1 GCA_015520395.1 Candidatus Geoarchaeota archaeon | reverse complement strand
GCCTAGGGTTTCATACATGGTGGAATCTTATGTCTCAAAAGAACCCATATGAAATTGCCGTTGAGCAACTTGAGAGAGCCGCGGAGATAATAGATCTCGACAAGGATATTGTTGAGAGGCTTAAGAGGCCTGACAGGGTTCTTATAGTTAGCATCCCAGTCAGGATGGATGACGGCTCCCTCAAGGTGTTTGTTGGATACCGCTCACAGCATAACAATGCCCTTGGCCCCTACAAGGGGGGCGTCAGATACCATCCAAACGTCACCCTCGAGGAGGTTATGGCCCTCTCCATGTGGATGACCTGGAAGTGCGCTGTTGCCGGACTACCCTATGGCGGTGGTAAGGGCGGCGTCGTTGTTGACCCTAAGAAGCTTTCAAGAGGCGAGCTCGAAAGGTTGTCGAGGGGCTACTTTGCCGCTATCGCCAGGATAATAGGTCCCGACATAGACATACCTGCCCCCGATGTATACACGGATCCCCAGACCATGGCTTGGTTTATGGACGAATACAGCAGGCTTTACGGCTACAACGTTTTCGGGGTTGTTACGGCTAAGCCCACGATAATTGGCGGCTCTGAGGGCAGGCTTACATCAACGTCCAGGGGGCTCTTCTTCGTAGTTGAGGAGGCTGCCAAGGCGATTGGACTCGACCTGAAAAACGCAACCGTGGCCATCCAGGGCTATGGGAATGTTGGCTCCTTCACACACAAGTTCCTGGAGGAAGCCGGTGCAAAGGTCATAGCAGTAAGCGACTCTAAGGGCGCCATACTGACGAGCCCAGATAAGCCGCTGAAGTTTGAGGAGGTCATCAGGGTTAAGAGGAAGACCGGCAGCGTCATCAACGTTAAGGGTGTCAAGAAGATAACTAATGAGGAGCTCCTGGAGCTGGACGTAGACATACTTGTCCCAGCAGCCTTAGAGAACGTTATAACCGAAAAGAACGCCCCGAACATAAAGGCAAAGATAGTTGCCGAGGGCGCCAACGGCCCCACGACACCTGAGGCTGACGACATACTCTACAAGAACGGCGTCCTCGTGCTTCCGGACATACTGGCAAATGCTGGCGGCGTCAGCGTTTCCTACCTCGAGTGGGTTCAGAACAGGATGGGCTACTACTGGACCCCAGGGGAGGTGGACGCGAAGCTCAAGGACATAATGGTCAAGGCCTTTATGAACGTCTGGAACACCGCCCAGCGCTACAACGTTGATATGAGAAAAGCAGCCTACGTCTACGCCATAAACAGAGTGGTTGAGGCGATGCGTTGGAGGGGCTGGATCTAAAACATTCCCATCTTTTTCAATTTTAGGAACCCTAAATTACCCATTCTGGCTGAAGAATGCTGAGATGGAGACGCGTGGCAGGGATCCGATAATATTTTCAGCAACCTTAGCCATCCTCGACGCTCTCACAGGAGGTTTTAACGACGAGGTAACCGGGGTAGTCAAGGCCGAGACCCTAAGGGAGATCGCGAGGAGGTTTAAGGTTTCAAAGACGGCTGATATCCTCCTCGACGAAATAAGAATGGTCTTCGAGAAGCTTTCGGAGGAGGACGCCGAGCTTCACCCTGCAGAGCTCCAAGTACTCTCCGCTTACACTTACTCCTGGATCCTTGCATCGAGCGGCGATGTTGAGAAATCTTACCACCTGACCCTTGAGTGGCTATACAAATTTAGGCTCACCGAAAAACGCTCCATCGAGATCCTCGGGGAAGTGAAGACATTGGTAGATAGTGTTTTTCCGGGCATTGTCGAGGTCGTTGAGGAGGTGTTTAACAGGCTGTTAGGGGAGCATTATAACTAGCGGGACTTGAGTCCATAAGGTTTATATTCGATGTTTAACGTCTGTGATTGTCCGAGGCGCTGGGGAATTCTTGCCGTCATCCGGCAGGTTTTCCTCAACTTCTCGGACGACTGATCAAGGGAGGTGAGAATGTTGGCGTCTAAGAGGAGGTTCCGCCCGAAGCCCGTGAGGGTTGGGGAGACACACGAGGTTGAGATAACTGAGGTTAGTAGGCGTGGCGACGGCGTTGCCAGGATTAAGGGCTTCGTCATATTTGTGCCGAACACGAAGGCTGGCGACCATGTAAAGATAAGAATAAGCTTCGTGGCGGATAGGTTCGCCATAGGGGAAGTAGTCCGGTAGGCAGGGCATTAGTATCGTCAAGTTTATTCAGATAAACCGTCCTTTTTCCATCTGTGAGAATCCTACTTGTTACCGGGAAGCTGGCCGAGAAGGGCGTAAGGGAGACTGCAGCTGAGCTCTCCAAGATCTGGGGCTGGAGGGTTGACGTAGCTGTCTTAAACATCCAGGTCGCAGCCCTCATGACGCCCAGGTTTATTGAGCTGAGGATTGGCCGGTTTAACCCCAAAAAGTATGACTACGTGGTTGTTCCAGGCATGGTGAGAGGCCCCCTCGACAGCCTGACAAGAAGGTTTGGATCAAGGTTTGTGAAGGGGACGATGCATTACCTAGATCTTCCAGAAGCGCTAATGGAAATAGGGATCGAAAAACTCTCTAGCAGCATCCCGGCAGACATGCTGCTTAGCGAAAGGGCTAAGAGAAGGCTACTTGAAGCCCTGGAGGAGATTGAGGGGTCGATAAAAAACTATGTTGAGATCGGGGGTTGCAAGATTCCCTCAAATCCGCCGCCTCTCAGGGTTGCCTATGAGGTGGTGAATGCTGAGACCCTCTCGGAGGCTGTGATTAAGGATAAGCTTGAGTATGCTGAGCGGATAGGAGTCGACATCGTTGTACTGGGCTTCAACTACGATGCATCTCCCAAACAGGTGAGCAGGGCTGTAAGGTGGGCATCAAGATTAACGAACCTCCCGATAGGGGTGGATACGAGGCCAGCCAACTTTAAAGTTGCGCTGGAGGCTGGGGCCGAGCTATTCCTAAGCCTAACCTCAAAGGAACTAGCGGAGAATGCAGATTTAATTAAGGAGAAGGCTGTGATCCTGACCCCAAATCCAAATTCTAGAGACAAGGTGAGGTCGCTGGCCAGGGCGATCAGGAAGGCCGTGGAGCTAGGGTTTGAAAAGATAATCGCTGACCCCATCTTAGACCCGCCGATAAACCCTGGCACCCTGAGAGGGCTAACGGCTGCAGCTAAGCTCAAACAGATGTTCCCTGAAGTTCCAGTGATGCTCGGGGCAGGTAATGTAACCGAGCTTATCGACGCGGATAGCCCGGGAGTAAACGCCCTAATCTCCACCCTCTCAATAGAGGCAGGAGCAAGCATCCTAATGACAGTCGAAGCAAGCCATAAAACCCGACACTCCGCAGCAGAACTAAAACTGGCTGCCACAATGGCGTCAATAGCTGCTAGAAAGAAAACCCATCCGAAGAATTTAGGGATAGATCTCCTCATACTAAAAGAAAAACGCGGCGAGGCCTGGGAAGCTCCCAGGAAAGGCCGCCTAGTTAGAGTAGCCGAAACACCTACTATATATAAGCCGGATCCTAAGGGTTACTTCAAAATCTCAGTGACGGGAGATGCAATAAGGGTGGTGTATCAGGGAAAAGAGGGGGCCATAACATTTGAAGGAAGAAGCGCAGCTCCGATGCTCAGGAGTGTGTTGGAAATGAACCTGGTTTCACAGCTTGACCATGCAGCTTACCTGGGATACGAACTGTCTAAAGCCGAAATAGCCTTAAAGATAGGCAAAACCTACACGCAGGACAGACCATTATTCCACCCAAATATAATCCAGCGTATCAAGACCATCGAGACGCAATTTCATAGATCGTAGATGCTTTTCTGAAGCCTTACGCCAGCTCTTTAAATAGTTGCTGCTCGTAGATCTGATGTTCTAAGCGCTACTTTATTTATTATTTCGCGTATTATTAGGCGTTATGCTTAATATCCTCTAGAAATACTTCTTCTACGTGTTGTGCTATGTTTGAGTTGAAGCTTCTTCGTGTTGATCTTACCAATGGGAGTTTCAAGGAGCAGATCATCGGAGAGGATCTGGTGAGGAAGTGGCTTGGAGGTAGGGGTTTAGGCGCTTACCTGGCGCTGAAGGAGATTCCTAAGGGTGCTGACCCGCTGGGCCCTGAGAACAAGCTCTACATACTTACTGGGCCTGCGACGGGAACCCTCTGGCCGCTCAGTGGCAGGTATCACGTGATTGGTAAAAGTCCGCTTACGGGAATACTGGGGGAGAGCAACTCCGGCGGCGAGTTTGGCCCCTGGCTTCGGTTCTCAGGATATGACGGGGTTGTGCTTGAGGGGGCCTCTGACGAGCCGGTGTACCTAACCATTAAGAATGGTGAGCCAGAGCTTCATCCGGCGAAGCACATCTGGGGTAAGGGGACGGTTCACACTGAGAAGATTGTGAGAGAAGAGGTTGGAGAGAAGGAGCGTGGCAGCGTTCTTTGCATCGGGCCTGCGGGGGAAAACCTTGTTAAGATCGCCGCCGTGATGAACGATATGTATAGAGCTGCTGGAAGGACGGGGCTTGGTGCAGTTATGGGGAGTAAGAAGCTTAAGGCGATATTCGTGGTTGGCGACAGGAAGCCGCCGGTTCACGATGTAGGTGAGTTTACGAAGGTTGTGATGGAGAAGAGGAAGGTTCTCGAGGAGAATCCTGTAACTGGGCAGGGTCTTCCAGCTTACGGTACTGCGATCCTAGTTAACATAGTTAACACGGCTGGAATTTTCCCAACCCGGAATTTCCAGACGGGCATCTTTGAGCATGCTGAGAAGATAAGCGGTGAGAAGCTGGCTGAGACGTACCTGCTTAAGAACAAGGGTTGCTGGGGCTGCACTGTCCAATGCTCTAGGGTGACCAAGGTTCCCGAGGCTGGATTCTATCAGACCCCCGTGGGTGAGGGGCCCGAATATGAGACCGTATGGGCCTTGGGCGCCAACCTAGGCATAGGGAACCTTGCAGCCATAATAAAGGCGAACTACCTGATAAACGAGCTTGGCATGGACACCATAAGTTTTGGAAACGCTGTTGCAACGGCCATGTATCTCTACCAAGAGGGCAAGCTGACCCTTGAGGACACAGATGGGATTGAGTTTAAGTGGGGTAATGAGGCTGCTCTGATCGAGGCCATATACAGGACGGCCTACAGAAACGGGTTTGGAGACGATCTGGCGGAGGGTGCCGCCAGGCTGGCTAACAAGTATGGTGATCCGGACGCCGCAATCCACATAAGGAACCTCACCCTACCAGCCTACGATCCTAGGGGTGTCAAGGCGCATGCCCTGGCTTATGCCACTGCGAACAGGGGTGGCTGCCACCTTAGGGCCTACATGATATCTCAGGAGATCCTGGGGATTCCGGAGAAGTTCGATCCATTCGAAAAGAACTTGAAGAAGGTTAAGGCGACAATAGAGACCCAGAACTACTTTGCGGTTATAGACAGCCTGGTCGTCTGTAAGTTCCTCACCTTCGCCCACGGGCCGGACCACACCCTTGACTTGCTGAGGGCCCTTACAGGGTGGGACATCACGATAGAGGAGATGTTAACGATAGGTGAGAGGGTATACAATGCGGAGAGACTGTTCTCGGTCAAGGAGGGTAAGTGGGTCAAGGACTACCTGCCAAAGAGGCTTGTAACAACCCCGATGCCCGAGGGCCCAGCTAAGGGTCATACTGCCGACGTCCAGGACATGATAGAGGACTACTGGAAGCTCAGGGGCTGGGAGGAGGGCAAACCTAAGGCCGAAACTCTCAAGAGGCTCGGCCTCGACGAGTTCCTCGGCCTGCTGTAAACCCAACCTCCCTTTTTATTACCTCTTCACGACACGTGCAGCTGCGCTGGATTTATATTTTTATTGGGTTGTTATGGCTGTGGTGAGGGGCCTTTGTGGAGGATATGAGGGTTACTCCCTGGGAGGTTGAGGGGATAGTAGACTATTCTAAGCTCGTTGAGATCTTTGGGGTGAAGCTTCTCTCCGACCGGGAAATTGAGCTTACCAGGGAGGCGCTTGGCGAGGACCACTACATGTTGAGGAGGAGGATATTCTACGCCCACAGGGACTACGACGTCTTCCTAAGGCTCTACATGGATGGCAGGCGGGTTGCCCTTTATACTGGGCGAGGCCCCTCGGGGCCAGTACACCTCGGTCATATGCTTCCATGGATATTTACCAAGTGGCTTCAGGACAGGATGGGCATTGAGCTCTACTTCGAATACACCGACGACGAGAAGTTCCTCTACCATAGGGAGTATAGCCTCGACCTGGTCAGAAAATATGCTTATGACAACATGCTGGACCTCATAGCGCTGGGCTTTGACCCAAGGAAAACCCACATCCTTGTCGATATAGAGGACATCGGGTATCTCTACGGGCTCGCCGTGAGGGTTGCAAAGAAGGTGACCCTCTCCACCATGAAGGCCCTTATGGGCTTTACCGATTCGACAAACATAGGCATGGTCTTCTATCCTTCCCTCCAGATAGCCATGTGCTTCCTCCCAACAGAGCTTCGAAACGAGCAGACCCACGTCCTTATACCCGCCGCCATAGACCAGGACCCCTACTGGAGGGTTGCGAGGGACATTGCCAGTAGCCTTGGATACCCGAAGCCCGCCCAGATACACGCGAAGTTCCTCCCAGGCCTCGGGCCGGGCGGCAAGATGTCCTCCTCGAAGCCTGAGACGGCAATATTCGTCACCGATTCCCTTGAGGAGGCTAGGAAGAAGCTTATGGACGCGTTTACCGGGGGGCAGCCGACCGCTAAGATGCAGAGGGAGCTGGGCGGGAACCCGGATGTATGCCCGGTCTTTAAGTACTACGAGATGATGTTTGAGGAGGATGATGAGAAGCTTAGAGAGAGGTACTGGGCGTGTAAGACAGGGAAGCTGCTCTGCGGGGAGTGTAAACTGGAGCTCGTCGAAAGGGTTCTTCCATTCCTCGAGAGGCATAAGGAGCTTAGGGAGAAGGCAAAGGAGCGTGTGGAGGAATTCCTTCTGAGAAACAAGTTCTAGGTCGGCCCAGGGTAGTGAGGCTGGAGGTCGGCCCCCTCCTAACAAACTGCTACATCATATACTGGAGCAGTGGAGATGCGCTTCTCATAGATCCCGGAGGCGACGCTGACAAAATACTATCGACAGTAGGGAGGCTTAACGTTAAGGTTAGAAGGATTGTTTTGACCCACGGGCACGTCGACCATATTGCAGCTCTCCCCGAAATCTTAGAGGAGCTGAACACCCCCTACATGATGCATAGTGGGGATACATTATTCTTAGAGCATGCATCGGAGATAGGGCGCCTTTTCGGCATAAATGTTCGGAAAATCCCGCTAGACAGGCTGCTCCCCCTCGAAGAGGGGAGGGAGATGATGGGCTTCAAAATCCTCCATACTCCGGGACATAGCCCAGGCAGCATAACCTTGTACGGCTATGGAATAGCATTCACTGGCGACACCCTCTTCAAGGATGGCGTTGGGAGAACGGATCTACCAGGAGGCTCCGACGAGCTTCTATGCAGATCTCTTAAAAGGATAATGGCTCTACCCGACGAAACCCTCGTTTACCCAGGGCACGGGGAAGAGACAAGTATAAGACGAGAGAAGCTTCATAACGAGATCGCCGAGATATTCATGGAGAGATGTTAGATCTCTAAGGCCGCTAGTAATAATTTTCATCATCAAGTCCAGATCTCCAATACCCAAAACTACAGCAAATTGCATCCCACCCCCACGTGGCTATGGGGTTTGGAGGATCTAAGTTAATAGTTGATATGTCAGACCTTCCACGCCCAGTCATCGGCAATGCCTAACTGGGCCTAGCGTTCATCATCCAGGTAAAGGTGATGCTAACAATCTAATAACTTGTTTGTCCTGAAAGGAAAGCTCTGAGAGTAGGCGTCAGGCTACCTGCCTCAGATCATTGGGCTGAGCCCTCTCGGGGCATGACGATCTTCATCCGCCAACCATAATTTCTTGTGATAGATGGATTAAAGCTTACCATTCTATCAACCCCGAAGATCACGAATGCCTTTTAGCAGTTACACAGGAGCCTAAGCTAAATGGCAGCTTAGTGTTGGTTTAGGTGGAGTCTAGGGAAATCTCTAGGATTGTTGCGTTAAGGCGAGTTTGTTGCTAGAGGTCGCTGCTGGACGGGCCTGGAGTATTGAGGTATCTGGTCGCAAGTTCTTGGTAGACCTTGATAGCCGTTTCTAACTTCTCAAACGTGTCCCCAGATAGCCTTGAGACATGCTCGAGGTACGACCATACGAACTGTCCGCCCTTTCGCCCTAGGTACCTGGCCTCCCTCTTCATGAGCTCCCTTAGGGTTGGGATAGGCGCAGCGGCTAGCACGTCTTTAAGCCTCCTAGTTATGTGGAGGAGCTCAAGGCTTGGTGAACCCTCTGCCTCTCTCCATTCCTCAACATCTTCCCTGCTTGTCTTTAACACGAAGGAGGCATATGCCTCGGCGTGGCTCCTGTAGCCCAGTTTGAGCATCAGTTCTGAGACCTCAAAGTCCTTCACGCCGGTGAATATCGAGTTGAGTATGAGGATGCCGAGTTCTCTGTCAAACCTAAGGGGGCTGATTAGCCCTAGCAGGTGGTGTGGGAGGGTGTAGTATATTATTGACCCGTGAAGGACTGTGTGGCTTGCTTCATGAAGAATGATTGGTGCTGCCAAAGCTTCTCCCAACCTCTCGATCTCCCCTACCACAAATCCCACCCTGGGGTACCCAAGCCAAGCATCGTGAAACCCTAAGTACAACTTCTGTACCCCTCCTACTACACCAAGCCTGTAGGACTCAGCATCATAGAACCTCTCGGCCCTCTCTCTGTTCTCAAATAGTAGAACCTCGGCGTAGACAGGCGGATCGGCGACCCTCGAGTATAGCTCCATGAACAGGTCTAAAACCCTCTTCTCAAAGAGCCCAGAAATTTTGCCAAACCGCCTTATCTTCAGCCTGGCCAGGGACTTCCACCCCCCAGGGCCTCGTCCAGCATCTCCAGAAACCTTGGAAAGCTTTCAATGGGTATTCTTGCTCCAGCCGCGGCCCTATGCCCTCCACCTGTTCCTCCGAGCACCGGGGTTATCCTCCTAAGTATCCTATTAAGATCTACATTGGGCTTCCACGTGCGGAGGCTCATGTTGTAGTGGCCATCCTTCCTCTCCTCAACCGCAATGCCAACCACGGCGCCAGCATAAGAGTATGCGTAGATCGCCGCCCTCCCAAGACTCCCTCCAGGATTAACTACATACGCAACCCTCCCCACAACTCTAACGTTCTCCTTCACCCTAAGCCTCATCTCCTCATTGTTCCTGCTCTCCTCTATGGCCTTCTCAACAAGCTTATCGATCGTCGAGGGCGCCGTGTTCTCCGACAGGAGCTTAACAACTATTCTCTTAAAGTCGTAGTCCCTCCTTGAGCCCTCCAGCCCGAGCGAGAGTATCCCAGCCTCATAGTATACGTCCCTCTTATCCCACCTCTTGAGGGCGTCGATTACCCAGGGAGTAACATCCTCATAGTCCGCTATAGCCCCAAATAAAGCCACCCTTTCTATATCGCCCTCCAGGCGACCGCGGAAGTAGTGGTAGGTGAGTTCCGAGGCGGACACACCGACCATGTGGTAGACATCCCCCGGGAAAACCTCCTTGCCCACCCCGAAGGGCCATGGGTGGTGGTCTATATAGACTATCTCAACACCCTTCTTCTTGAGGCTCCCCAGCACCTCCGTGAGCTCGTTTATGTGGGGCTGGCTGAGGGAGATATCCACTATCACCATCCTGGAATAGCCAGCCTCAGAGGCCTCCCTTACGTCCTTAAGGAGTCCCGCCGGATGGCTAAAAAAGACGTCGACCTCTCCAAGGGCGGCCCTAATAAGGGATGCTGAACACACCCCATCGGCGTCGCCATGAGCAACCACTATAGTGCTGGTCATCTCATAAAGAAAAATGCGGATTTCCAGATTAAACTTTTCAAGCTGCTAACCCGCCCGGGGCAAAACCAAGATGGCCCACAGCCAGGTAGGAGGGTTCCTCAGAGTAGGTGATTCTGATGGGCTGTACCTAAGGTTGAAGGGCCTTGAGCCTGGATTGAGATTGAAAAATGGGTGAAGTTTCCGCTATAAATAAAAGCCTTAAAAAGTAGCGTATAGTTCAGGACTGGACGGGGCTGGTCTCCATGTCTGGGTATGTATTTCCGGGCCGGGAATGGGCCGAGGAGTTCTGCAAGAGACTTAGTACTAATGAGAAGTACAGGGCGGCCGCCAGGACTTGGGAGGGCTCGATAGCCTTCATAGCGACAAATATACCCGCGGCTGTGAGAGAGAAATTGGGCATCGGGGAAAGGGCAGGATTTGTTCTCGACTTATTCCACGGGGAGTGCCGTGGGGTCATCTGGTCGGCTGACGTCTCCAGTCTGGATGCCGAGTACTTCATCGAGGCAACCTATGAGGACTGGATGAAGGTCATATCAGGTCAGCTGTCCCCTATTGCTGGCCTCATGTCGAGACGCCTTAAGGTGACTAGGGGGAGTATGGCTAAGCTCATGAGGTACACTACGGCGGCCCTAGCCATGGTCTCCACGGCCCAGGAGGTTCCCACCGAGAAGGTCTAAATCCTGCCTTCCACAGCCCTGTTCAGAACCTCCAACACGTCCTCCTCTGATGGGAGGACAGGGTTAAATCCTAAGTCGGGGTCTGAGAACACGCCAGCCACGATCTCATCCCTGTTATCCTGGATCCATCCGAGAGAGCAGCCATAGCTTTCCAGGTCGAGCGGATGGCCGAGCGTTTGATAGAGGTCGACTATACGTTCAAGAAGCCCCATCTCCTGTCCCAGAACAGCGTTAAGCACCCTCTCAAGCAACCTATACTTCCCCGCAGCACCCTCGCTTCTCTCCGAATTAAACTTCACCACATAGGGTAATATTGACGCAACAATCGCCCCGTGGTGGACCCCTAGCATAGGGCCGAGGGTGTGTGCAATTGCATGGGCGAGTCCCAGGCCGCTGTTACTGAAGGCCATCCCAGCCATCATCGCAGCCATGTGGATTCTCCCCCTAAGATCGAGGTTTTTTGGCTCTTCAACCACCCTTGGAAGCTCGGAGAAGATGATCTCGGCTGATTTCACCGCCAGTGCGTCTGTAAAGTCGGACGCCGTGCTGGAGACTAGTGCTTCAAGGGCGTGGGCAAGGGCATCAAGCCCTGTACCTATAGTCAGGCTCCTCGGCATTGAGGACGGGAACTCGGGGTGTAGAACGGCCATCCAGGGCACAATCTCGTAGGAGCCCAGCGCGTATTTTCTCTTCCCGTCAACCTTCTCGGAAAGGACTATTCCAAAGGTGGCCTCACTGCCCGTCCCACTCGTCGTTGGGATAGCTATGAGCCTTACCTTCTTCCCAACCCCGATACGCTCGAGTGGTGAGATGCCATAAAGGTCGTAGCCTGGGTTCTCAAGCCTAACCCAGACACCCTTGGCGGCATCGATAACGCTGCCCCCACCGATCGCAACAATTATGTCGGGCTTAAACTGGGACGCCCTCCTGGCTATGCTCTCCACGTTAGAGAAGGATGGCTCCTCCTCAACCTCGACAGTAAACTCGACTAGAAACCCGGCATCCTCAAACGCTCTCTTAACACGTTCCAGGAACCCAAGCTTCTCGATAACCCTGTCAGAGACGATGAAGACCCTCTCGCCAAACATCTTAGCCTCCTCGATCATCAAGTCAAGGGCTTCAGTCCCATAAACCACAAGCCGAGGAAGGGCGAATATCCCCAAGCCAACCACCAATAGACTAGCTGGCTAGAGAAAGAAATAGGTTATGTGGCCCTACGGCGCCTCAAAACCAGATACACAGCGACAAGCACAAGAACCCCTATGGACAATGCGACAAGAAGTGTAGTTGGGGTGAAGGCCCCACCGGGCCTGCCGCCTGTAGGCGACATGGGAGTGAGGGTTGAAGCCTGAGCCACGATCCTTTCAAGCTTTGAAAGGATGGTTCCCTCCTCGAGCGGGGACGGCACCGTGAGCACGGGGATCC